>CAMDOL010000023.1 GCA_945903615.1 Rickettsia typhi
TTGATAAGGGTTTTAAGAGTTTTAGTGTTTGGCTAAGCGGGACAGAAGTGCCTCCCCAAACCAGCAAGCTGGTGTTTGACCCTCCCTTAAAGCGGGAGGGCCTCAAGGGGGTGATAACACCGAGTTTTGCCGAGTTTCGTTTTATATTATCAACCCATTAGTCAAACAATCCGTTAAAAAACATTCTTATCACAATTAAAACCTTAAAAATCAATGGCGAGGAGCATAAAATAATTGAGGTTGTTAATTTGCAAGAAAAAAATAATGATATTTCTTTTGTTGCGTTTCTTGATGGAAAATACTCCAATACAATTTTTAACACTAAAGACAATAGTGAGAAACTAAATACACAAAGATCTGAAATTGTCTCAGCTTTAAATAAAAACCCAAATAACTATTGGATCAATACAGCTGGCTTTGAGGCTCTTATCAATAATTTCTTCTAAAATAATTACAAACTAAAATGACTTACACAATTCAAGGTAAAAACAATCTTTACGAACTAGTTATTGGCTGCGAAATTCATGCACAGATCGCTACGGAGTCGAAATTATTTTCGCGCAGTTCGACCACTTTTGGTAATCCCCAAAATTCGCAAGTTTCGTTTGTGGATGCGGCGATGCCCGGTATGTTGCCGGTGATGAATGAGTTTGCGGTGGAGCAGGCGGTGAAAACTGGGCTTGGGTTGAATGCGCAGATTAATTTGCGGTCGATATTTGATCGAAAGAATTATTTTTATGCAGATTTGCCACAGGGCTATCAAATATCTCAATTTTCTGATCCAATTGTGGGGGTTGGTTTTGTTGAGGTGGAGGTTCCGAGCGAAGATAGGACTACTTACAAAAAGCGAGTGGGAATTACGCGGTTGCATTTGGAGCAGGATGCTGGCAAGTCGATTCATGATCAGCACCCCGCTCTCAGCCTGATTGATTTAAACCGCTCTGGCGTTGCCTTGATGGAGATTGTTTCTGATCCAGATATTACAACCCCAACTGAAGCGGCGGAATATGTAAAGAAAATTCGGGCGATTGTGCGAGCTTTAAATACTTGCGACGGCGATATGGAGAAGGGCAATTTGCGTTGTGATGCCAATGTTTCGGTGCGCAAAGTTGGTGAGAAAAAATTGGGTACTCGTTGTGAGATTAAAAATTTGAACTCAACTAGAAACATCATTCGTGCTATTGAATTTGAGGCGGCGCGGCAGGTTGATATTTTGGAAAACGGTGGAAGTATCGATCAAGAAACTCGGCTGTTTGATGCGATTAATGGTGAGACGCGGACAATGAGAAGTAAAGAAGATGCAATGGATTATCGTTATTTTCCTGATCCAGATTTGCCGCCGCTTGTAATTACCCAAGCCTTTATTGATAAGATTAAAAAAACTATGCCGGAACTTCCTGATGCCAAGAAGGAAAGATATGTTCGTGAGCTGGCAATTTCTGAATATGATGCCGGAGTTTTGACAATGGATGCGGATATTTGTGGGTATTTTGAAAAATTAATTGAGAAGCACGAAGCCAAGATTTGTTTGACTTGGCTTACTGTTGAGCTTTTTGGTCGTATGAATAAATCCGGAGTTACTTTTGAGAATTTAAAAATTTCTGCTGATGATTTTATTGGGCTTTTAGACTTGATTAAAAGCGGTGAAATTTCTGGAAAGATCGCTAAGGATGTGATGGATATTATGTTTGAAACTGGCGATTCTCCTGCAAAAATTGTCGAGGAAAAAGGGTTTAAGCAAGTGAGTGATTTGGGCGCGGTTGAAAAAATTATTGATACTGTGATTGTGGCGAATCCGGATAAACTTGCTGAATATCGTTCGGGCAAAGATAAATTGTTTGGATTTTTTGTCGGGCAAGTTATGAAGGAGTCTAAAGGTCAAGCTAACCCGAATGTGGTTAATGATATGCTGAAGGAGAAGTTAAAATAATGGAATCAAAAATCATCACCAATGAAGAAGTTAAAGATTTGGTTGATGATTTTTTGGTTTATTTAGCTTCTGAAAAACGCTGTTCTGATCATACGATTGTTTCTTATCATACTGATATTTTTTATTTTTTTTCATTTTTAAAAAACCATTCTAACGCCTTGGTTGATAAGGCTAAGTTGGAATCTGTGACTATTCAAGATTTTCGCTCTTGGTTGGTTTTTAGGAAGGAACAAAATTTTTCTAGCACCTCCACTGCTCGTGCCATTTCTTGTTTAAAGAGCTTGTTCAAATTCTTTAATCGTCACAAAATTATTGCTAATAAAGAAATTGAAAATATCAAACCACCCAAGCTGGGCAAGCCAATTCCTAAGGCGGTAGATAAGATTGATATTGATTCGATTGTGAATTTAATCGGCGAATTTTCAAAAGAAGAGTGGTTAAAAAAAAGGGATTTGGCTTTACTGACTTTAATCTACGGCTCAGGAATGCGAATTTCAGAAGCGTTGTCATTGACTAAAAATCATCTAAATAATAATGGCGTGGTGGTCATTACTGGTAAAGGAAATAAGCAGAGGATGATTCCGCTTTTGCCGATTGTAGAAAAAAGGATTGATGAATATTTGGCTGCGCTTCCGCATCAAATTAATAATAATGAACCAATATTTTTAGGGCTTAGAGGCAAAAAATATCAGGCGGCAGCGTTTGAAAAATTGATTCAGAATATTCGCGAGTTTTTAAGTTTGCCCGATACCATTTCGCCGCATAGCTTTCGCCATTCTTTTGCTACGCACCTGTTGGAAGCGGGCGGAGATTTGCGCACGATTCAAGAATTGCTTGGGCATTCCAGCCTTTCAACAACGCAGCGTTATACTAAGATTGATAAAAAAAGATTGCTTGAAGTTTATAATAAAGTGAGCTTGAGGTAGTAAATATAACAAAACAAAACAATGAAAATCATCTCAACATTTTTAATCATCATATTTCTATTTTTTAGCCTTAACGCCAAAGCTGCGAACATAACTTTTAGCTCGGCAAAATATAAAAATGATCGGTTTATTATTAAAGTTATTGGCGTGGTTAGTGCCAAGCCAGCACAGGTTTTTGCTGTGTTAACTGATTATAAAAACATCCCCAAAATTAGCCCAAAAATTATTGAAAGCAAAATCATTAAAACCGACGGCGACACAACTATTGTAAAAACTGTCGCTAAAGGTTGTGTGTGGTTTTTTTGCAAAGAAATTATCAATACCCAAACAACCACATCAATTCCTGAAAAACGCATTCAGTCAATAACCATAAATGCGCAGAGCAATTTAAAATTTGGTCAAATGGTGTGGAATATTAAAGAAGTAAATCTGGGAACCCAAATAGATTATTACGCCGAGATAGAGCCAGACTTCTTTGTGCCTCCATTGATCGGATCATATTTTATTAAAAATTATATGCTTGAAGAGGCAAAATATTTTATTGACAGCGTGGAGAAGTTGGTTGATCAGAGCACAAAAGAAGGAGCGGGGCCAACAAAAAATGCTCTGTAGGCTGTAAAAAAATTTGTTTATTTATTAAGAAACCTCTGAACAACTAAAACATTGTTTTAGTTTTTCAGAGGTTCCTTAAGATTTTAAAATTTATTCAACCGTAACTGACTTGGCTAAATTTCTTGGCTGATCAACATCGTTGCCTTTATAAATTGCTGCATAATAAGCAATGAGTTGAGTTGGAATTACTCCCAGCAGAGCTTCGTCGATGATATTGTTGATTTCTGGCAGAGTAATTGCTTTAAAAACTATTCCTTTAAGCTCATTAATGCCCGCCTCATTTCCAATCAATACCACCTTGCCGCCACGCGCTGCAACTTCTTCAATATTTGATGCTGACTTTTCGAATAGATTGTTGTTTGGCGCAATGGCGATGATTGGCATATTTTTATCAATCAACGCAATTGTTCCGTGCTTTAACTCCCCCGAAGCAATACCAAAAGCATTGATATAAGAAAGCTCTTTTAGTTTGAGTGCGCCTTCCAAAGCGGTTGGATAAGAAACGCCACGACCCATATAAATCAGGCTTTGGTATTTACTCACAAATTTTGCTACATCTTTGATTTCGGCTAAATTTTTTGGAGCTAAAATCCCACGCATTTTGTGGGGAATTTGCGTGAGGCTGGCAATCAGTTCTTGCTTGGTCGCATCATCAATAGTTTGTTTTTGGCGAGCAAGTTCCAAAGCAAATAAAATTAAAACTGTGAGCTGGGCAATATAGGCTTTGGTCGAAGCCACTCCAATTTCTGGTCCAGCAATAGTGCGAATTATTGCATCCGCCAAATAAGCCATATTGCTTTGCGCCACATTGACAATTCCTAAAGTTTTTTGCCCGTGTTCTTTGGCATATTTTAAAGCGGCGATGGTGTCCGCTGTTTCTCCAGATTGCGAAATAAAAATGTTCAAACTGTTTCCATAAAACGCTGCACCGCGATAGCGAAATTCAGAAGCGATATCAACCTCAACATTAATTTTGGCTAAAGATTCAATTAAATATTTGCCAACTAACGCCGCGTAATATGAAGTTCCGCAGGCAATGATGGTGATTTTATCAATCGCCTTTAAATCAAAAGGAAAGTTTGGCAAAACAATTTTGCCATTTTCTTTGCTGACGTAATTATCAAGAATATCTTGTACGACGCGTGGCTGTTCAAAAATTTCTTTTTGCATAAAATGCTGATGATTTTCTTTTGAAACTTTACCAATATCTTTTTCCATATTTTTTATGGTTCTTTGCACCACGCTGCCCGAAGCATCAAAAATTTCAACTAAATCAGCGGTTAAAAAAGCCACATCACCATCTTCTAAATAGCTAACTTTGGTTGTTAAATTATCAAGCGCAAAATAATCAGAAGCAGTATAATTTTCACCAGCATTTTCTCCTTCGCCAAAACCAATTAAAAGCGGCGAACCTTTTTTTGCAACCGCCATAAAATTTTCATCTCCTTTAAAAATAATACCCAAAGCAAAGGCTCCGTTCAGCTCTTTTAAAGCAGAAATGACTGCCTGTTTTTTGTCTTGAGAGTTTTTTAAATGTAGAGAAATTAAATGCGGAATAACTTCTGTATCGGTTTGGCTTAAAAACTTTACACCAGTTTTTTTCAATTTTTCTTTGAGTTCCTGATAATTTTCAATAATACCATTATGAACAACGGCAACATTTTCACTTAAATGTGGGTGAGAATTTTCCTCTGAAGGTTTGCCGTGCGTTGCCCATCTGGTGTGGCCAATGCCAATATTTCCAGCGAACTTTTTATTTTTAGAAATTGCAGATTCTAAATTAACAATTTTGCCCTGTTTTTTGATAGTGTTGATGTGATCACTGTTGGAAATTGAAATGCCAGCAGAATCATAGCCGCGATATTCTAATTTTTTTAAGCCCTCTAAAATTTTGGGAACAACATTATTTTTACTGACGATTCCAACGATTCCGCACATATTAGCTGTAAGTTGTGAGTTATGGGTTGCAAGTGAAGTAGAGCATAATAAAAATTGAGTCGCGCAAGTAAATAGTAATGTTTTGTAATAAAAATCGGATTGTTTGACTAATGGTTGATAATATAAAATAAAACTCGGCAAAACTTGGTAAAACTCGGTGTTATCACCCCCTTGAGGCCCTCCCGCCTTAAGGGAGGGTCAAACCAGCTTGCTGGTTTGGGGAGGGGTTAGAAATATAAAATAAAAAAATAAATTTATTTTCTAACTGATAGATTTTTAACCCCTCCCCAAACGACCTTGTCGTTTGACCCTCCCTCAAGGGGAGGGTGATAAAACCGATAATGAATTAAGCATCAACCCATTAATAAAACAACCCGAAATTTATTATTAATTTTAGATTTGTATGGTGCTGCCAGCGAGAATCGAACTCGCGACCTCTTCATTACCAATGAAGTGCTCTACCGCTGAGCTATGGCAGCTAACTTTTGGGCTATTACTGCCCGGTTAACTTTTTTGTTAATTACCGTCGGTTTTAACCGACGGATAGAAGAGTTAACTAAAAAAGGGCGTTAGCCCAATAATTCTGATTTTGGGCGAATTCAAATGTAAAAGCGGGTAATTGTCAATTTATTTATTAGGCACTTGTTGGCGGTTGGCGAAGTGCGCTGTAAATACCAATATCAACATAAAGACCATTGTGATAACGATGTTGGCGCAAATTGCCTTCAAAAACAAAGCCGCACTTTTCTAGAACTTTGTGCGACCCAATATTGGCGGGCATTGCATATGCTTCGATACGATTAAACTTTAATTCTTCAAAAGCATATTTTAAAACCGCACCCAGAGCATTAGTCATAATGCCTTGTCCCCAATATTCTTTTGCCAAATCGTAGCTGGCTTCAATGCGATTGTGGTTGCGGTTCACTCCTGAAACACCAACTGAGCCAATCATTTTGTTATCAGATTTTCGGGCAATAGCAAAATACACACCGTCCTTATAATCAAAAACATTTATCCAATAACCAATTTCGCTTCGGGCTTCCTCAATATTTTTGGGAATGAATGAAACGATATATTTGCTCACTTCTGGATCAGAATAATATTGCAAAAATGCTTCCGCATCTTCTAAAGTTTGCTCACGCAGAATAAAATCACCCAGATCAATAGTTGGAAAAATACGCTCTGGTGCTTTACTATTATTATGCATATTGACTAAAATGAATTTTTTAAAAACTGAAATATAAATGACAACGACAAAAAAAACAGCCAAAAACTCGCCATCTGTAAAGATTAATTGCCAAAAAACTTTTGGCTTTGATTGTGGTTTTGAGATTTTTGGATTTGAAGAGCCAACCAATTTAGTTCCTAAAATTGATGAAAACTATGTGTTTGATGCCGCCACAACCCAAGCCATTCTTGCTGGATTAGCGTTCAATCAAAAAATTTTGCTGCAAGGAATGCACGGAACTGGCAAATCCACTCACATTGAACAAGTTTGTGCCCGCCTTAATTGGCAAGTATTGCGAGTCAATTTTGATTCTCAAATAACTCGTTTGGATTTGGTTGGTAAAGATGTCATTACTTTAAAAGATGGCAAACAAATCACTGAATTTAAACGCGGAATAATTCCTTTCGCCTTAGAAAAACCAATCGCTTTAGTGCTTGATGAATATGACGCAATTCGAACTGATGTATCTTTTGTAATTCAAAGATTATTGGAAGAAGAAGGCAAATTTGCTTTGCTGGAAGAAAATGAAATATTGAGCCCACACCAATATTTTCGTCTTTTTGCCACTTCAAATACCATTGGAATGGGCGATGATTTGGGCATTTATCACGGCACCAATTTGATTAACCAAGCACAAATGGATCGCTGGAATATTGTTGCCACTTTAAATTATTTGGATGAGAAAAAAGAAATTGAAATTCTTCTCAAAAAATTGCCGTTCTTGGAAAAAAAATCTAACGAAAATGTGGCTAAAATGATGGTAAGAATGGCAAGCTTAACCCGTGAAGGCTTTAAAAACGGTGATTTATCGAACTTGATGTCACTTCGAACTTTAATCTCTTGGGGCAGAAATTTTGAAATTTTTGGATCAATTAAACAGGCTTTTATTTTGAGTTTTGTAAATAAATTAATTGATGAGGAAAAGATAATTTTGAAAGAATATTATCAACGAATTTTTGGTGAAGAGTTGTAGAAACTGTTAGCTAATTAATTTTGCCCTAGATTTTGCCCTAGATTTTGGCATAAATTCCATTATTTTTGGTGAAATATGGAAATATTCCACCAAAAAGTAATGAAATTTCTACTCAAAAAATCCTCAGAAATATCAATTTTTAGTTGTTCAGAGGTTCCTTAGAAATTATAATCGCTTGATTATTTTGCAGATCAATATTTTAATAGCAATTAGCAACTCCTTAAACAATATTTCCTCAACAATGGAACTAAAACAACACACCGTAAAATCTTACGATAAAGATATTCAGTCAATTTCTGGAACTCTTGACCATCTTTTGGATTTATTAAACTACTCGATTGAAATGGTTGAAGATGTGATCAAAAATCCCCAAAAACAATTGGTGCAACAAATTTTAGATCACGATTATAAAATCAACCATTTGGATCATTTAACTGAAAAAAAAGTTACTTTAATGCTTGCACTCAGACAGCCAATGGCTTTTGATTTGCGTTATATTATTTCGGCTCTGAAAGTTTCTTCCAATCTAGAAAGAATGGGTGATAAGTGCAAAAGTATCATCAAAAAAATTGCCCATTTGGAAACTAAAATGGATGACAAAACCAAAAATTCTTTGCTGAAAATGTTAGAGATTGCCAAAAAGATGACTAGAGATGCGGTGTCGGCTTTTAATGATCATAATCTTGAAAAGGCTGAAGAGGTTTTAAAGCAAGATGATGAGATTGATCAGATTTATGAAAATCTATTTTCAATTGTGGAGGGCGAAAGTTTTGATCAAAAACAAGTCAAAAACATTATAAATATTCTCTTCATTGCCAAAAGTTTTGAAAGGCTTGCCGACCACGCCTCCAATATTGCTGAGATGGTTCGTTATGTAGTTAGTGGTGAAATTATCGAGTAAAAAATGAGAAGAAATTATTAATCTCATATCAAAAATCAAAACGATTGAAAAGAAAATTAAGGGCAACTTGAAAAAATTGCTTTTTTACTCAGTTTTATTTTAATTTGAAAAAGTTGTAAGAGCAGAGCTCTTGTCGTGGAATTTGTAGTCGATTAGTCTTGAATAAGAAATCAGTGATCAAATGTTTTTGAAGTCCAAATTTTTCCAATGCACCCTTCTATTTTGTCTTGGCGCTCCCTACTTTTTATTGTCCAAAAATGCCACCGCTCAAACTATTGATAGTATGTATTATAGTTGGGTGGTTTATGAATATGCGGATAGTGGAGATGATAAAAAATGTTATATTGCTGCCACACCTCACAAAAGCGATAGCAGCTATACTGGTTTGCGCAATCCATATTTGGCAATTACCAGATATGCTAATAACAGATCAGAAGAAATAAGTCTTTATTCGGGATATGAATATAAAATTAGTGGCGATGTTTATTTGTTGATTGGTGATGTTCAAAAACAGCTTTATACCAAAGATGATATGGCTTGGGCAAAGACTGATTATGATGATAAAGATATTATAACTTTGATGCTGCATGGCGAAACTGTTAAAGCCAGAAGCGACTCTGCAGTTGGCAATTATGCGGTTGATGAATATCAGATGAAGGGCTTCACTAGAGCTTATGCTCGGATGAAAGAGCTTTGTAAATAATTCAATAAGATTAGTGTCTAGAGAAACATTGATATTCCGCCAATGCCAGAGATGTTGGTATTTTTTAATAATTCAATATTTTTTTCATTAATGCCGCCCAAAGCGTAGACTGGAAGTTTGGTTTGGTTGATGAAATTATTTAAGCCATCAACACCAACGGGCTGTTGATTTGGATGGGAGCTGCTGAGAAAAATTGGTGAATAAAAAACTAAATCAACATTTAGTTTTTCAGCTTTAATAATTGATTCAGGCTTATGACAGCTGTAACTCAAAATCATTTTATGGCGGCTTTCTAGAGTAACAATATTTTGATCTAAATCCGAAAAATGAACTCCATCAGCACCAACTTTTTCAGCCAAATTCCAATCTTTACCAATTAAAGTTTTTAATTTTTTTTTGCGGGCAATTGTTATTATTTGTTTGGCAAAATTGAAGCGCTCATCGTTTTTTAAATCGTAATCACGAATAATAATCGCGGTATTTTCGGGCAAATTTCTCACCACAGAAAAAATATCTTCCTTTTTGATGAACCTTTTTCGATCGGTGAAAAAGAACATTTCAGGTAGATTTTTAACTGTTCTTAACCTAGCTTTTGATAATTCCTGCAAAAATTTATTGTTCATAATGTCTATTTCTCAGAATCTTCAATCGATAAAAGAAAAAATCCAAAATTCCAATCATCAAGTTAATCTGATTGCCGTCTCCAAAACAATTGACGAGGAAAAGATCAAGCAAGCAATTGATTGTGGTTGTCAGATTTTTGGAGAAAATAAAGTGATGGAAGCGAAAAATAAATGGATAAATTTAAAAAACCAATACAAAAATATCAAATTACACCTAATTGGTCATTTACAAACCAATAAAGTTAAAGATGCAGTGCAAATTTTTGATGTGATTCAAACTTTAGATAGCGAAAAACTCGCACAGGCTTTGGCAAAAGAAATAATTAAGCAAAACAAATCTCTAGAAATTTTTGTCCAAATCAACATTGGCGAAGAAGAGCAAAAATCAGGCATCAATCCCCAAGATGCTCAAGATTTTATCCAAAAAATGATTGGAGAATATCAATTGCCAATTACCGGCGTGATGGCAATTCCGCCAGTCGATCAAGATCCAAATCTTTATTTTGCTTTGCTTAAGAAAATTGCTGACGAAAATAATTTAAAAAATATTTCGATGGGAATGAGCGACGATTTTGAAAACGCAATTATGATGGGAGCAAATTTTATAAGGCTTGGCACCGCAATATTTGGTCAGAGAAATTTAACTGAAGCTCAACCACAAAAAATTGATTTATGAGTTTTGATAATATTAATTCAGCAGATTTGCCGCATTTAGTTTATTTGAGTTTGCTACTCGTTATGTTGATGAGTAGCTTAGTTTTTAAAAGCCATATCAAAGTCTCGGCAGTTCTCAAACAAATGATGTTGTGGGCTATAATTGTATTGGTGATTTTGGTTGCTTATAGTTTTCGTTATGATTTTTATCGGTTGCAAGATCGAGTTTTTGGTGAATTGTTTCCCAGCAAAATTATTCAAATTGACAAACGACAAATTGCCATTGCGGTTGCTAATGATGGGCATTTTTATATCGACATTAAAATCAATTCCAAACCTGTTCGTTTTATGGTTGATACTGGCGCTAGCGACATCACACTTAATTTATCTGACGCTAAAAAAGTGGGAATCAACATTAAAAATTTATCATCTTTTAGAAAATATCAAACCGCCAATGGCTATATAGTTAGCGGCTTGGCAGTGGTTGATGAAATGGAGGCGGCGGGAATAAAATTTAATAATGTCACGGTTTCGGTGAATAATAGCGATATGGGAACCTCGCTTTTGGGAATGAGTTTTTTGCGTCGGTTTGAAAGATATGAAGTTTTTCAAGATCGCTTGGTTTTAACTTCTAAGAACCCATCATAAATCTTTTTTAATCACAGATTTATGATAGGTCCTAAGTCAGATCAAAGATAAAATTTCTGGCGGAATTCTTGTGGGTTTGAAAGTTTCAGCACCAACGCAAACAATCTCAACATCAATCTTGGATAAAATTTTTTCTTGAAGTTTTGCTTCTTGTTTTAATCTTATTGATACTTTTCCAATCTCAATAATTTCAACCCCAACCTCAATCAAATCATCCATTCTTGCCGGTTGCAAATATTCAACTTGGCAATTGCGCACTACAAAAATCACTCCAGAATTTTTGACCAACTCAGACTGAATAATTCCCCTATTTCTCAAAAAGTCCGCGCGTGCTCTTTCAAAAAATTTTAAATAATTGGCATAATAAACCACGCCGCCAGAATCGGTGTCTTCGTAGTAGACTCGGTATGAAAAGATATGGCAAAAAGATTTTGAATCCAAGCCAGATTTCGTTTTGTTATGGGGATCGTCACAAAGCGGGTTGTGGCCAGTGCCGCGTAAAATTTTATTAATTGGTTTGGGCATAACAATTTGGAGTTTCAAAGAGCTTAATTTGAGTGCAAGTAATTTTGTACTTAGCGAAAAGTTTTGGGCAAATTTCTTTTAATAAATAACTCGCCATTTCTTCAGCGGTTGGGTTGCAATTTAGATAATAAATTTTTTGCCCAGTGACCTGAGTTATTTGTTCGCCCAAAGCCATATCTTTGCTGTTTAGAATTGTATTGTGATCCCAATTATTATCAACCCAATCGCCCAAAATATCTTTGATTATACCAAAATCAATCACCATCCCCAACTCATCAAGATGATCAGCGGAGAAGGTTGCTTCTAGCGCATAACGATGACCATGCAACATTTTGCATTTGCTGTTATGCTTCATAACTCGGTGAGCAGCGTCAAACTCAATTCTTCTAGTGCAGGTGATCATTAATTTAGTAATTAGTTGTTTAAAATTTAGATGACAGTTTTATAGTTTGATGAATTAAAAAACTAATTTTCCAGCAATGCAAGAAAATCCCCAAAAAAATATATTAGAAGCCATAAAATTCGATGAAAAAGGCTTGATTCCTGCCATTGCTCAAGATGATAAAACCGGACAAATTTTGATGTTTGCTTGGATGAATAAAGAATCAATTAATGCCACAATCAAAACAAAATTTGCCCATTATTTTTCCAGATCTCGCGGCAAATTGTGGAAAAAAGGCGAGACTTCTGGCAATACACAAATCGTTAAAGAAATTCTAACCGACTGTGATAATGATTGTTTGATTTTAAAAATTGAACAAAAAGGAGTCGCTTGCCACACTGGTGCCAAAAGCTGTTTTTTTCGCAATTTATTATTGGCGATTGTTGGCTTGATGTTGTTTTTTGGAAATGCCTATACCAACAAATCCTATGCTGATCAAACTAAAAAAATTGACAATTTAACCGTCTTTTCCGAAAGCAATATGGTCTATCCTTTGGTCAAAGTTGCTCGGTTATATTCCCAGCAAAAAAGCGCAATTGTCTCAATTAATTTTGATTATTCGGCGCAGCTAATTGCTAATATTAATGATGGTGAGCCAGCTGATGTCTTTATTGCATCACATCCAGATTGGATTGAAATTCTAAAACAAAAGGGTCTAGTTGATGTTTATAATCTAACTAATGTTGCTAAGGATAAATTGGTTTTGGTTGCTTCTAAAAATAATAAAAAATTAAAAACTGTCCAAATTGTTAAATTGGGTGACATAAATAAGATTTTGCAATTCATTATTAATCAAAATATTCCCCTCGTTGTTGATTCTGAAAATACTTCGCTAGGCAAATATGACAACGCTATTTTGCGTGAGGCAAAAATTTCTGATCAAAAAGTTTATCACCGAGTTAGTGAAGATAAAAAATCAATTGCCGATTTAATTAATGAAAGCGATGAATATTGCGGCATAGTTTTGGCCAGCTCAATTAAAAATTATGATAATATTTTAGTTTTAAAAGAGCTTGACAATAGTGAAATATACTACCAAGCCTTGGTAATTGCGGGAGATAATATGGAGAAAGCGCGGGACTTTCTAAAATTTATTAAATCTGATGAGATGAAAAAAATATTTGTAGAAAGTGGTTTTGTGGTTGATTGAGAACTTAGGAACTGCGAAATAATAACTTAAACGATTTAAGCGTCGTCTTTTTGGTATAAATTATTCACGAATAAGTTCTAGTTATTTTTGAGCAGCAACTCCTTTAATTCTTGAATATCGTTTTCGGATGATTGGGGGGTGGTTTTCTCTGGATTCTGCAGATCAGGCATCTCACTAAAATTTGGCGGCACAATCAGCGGATCGTCCATTTTACTTTTAGCACAACTTGTTATAAGTAAAGCGGTTGTGGCAATAATGATTAATTTATTTTTCATAATTGTTTTGGTTTGACAAAATAATTTTCCAGTAGCAACAAAGCCACTCCCAAAAAAACTGCTGAATCAGCCAAATTGAAAGCTGGCCAATGATATTTTCCAATATAAAAATCTAAAAAATCCGCTACTGCATTATTTGCAATTCTATCTAAAATATTGCCAATTGCCCCACCAATTATAAATCCCATTGCGATAGATAAATAAGTGATTTGGTTGCGATAAAGCCAGACCAACAAAGCGCTGAGAATTAATAAATTAACCGTCAAAATAATATATTTTCCATCACTCAAATTATTAAGCATTCCAAAGCTCACACCTTTATTCCAAACTTTTACCAAATTAAAAAACCCAGTAACCAAAAATTCTGGATGTTCATTATTTAAACTATCAAGAAAACCAAAGACAATTTTTTTGCTATATAAATCAAGTGTGGCAACGATTGCGGCGAGCGTTAATCCTAGAAAAAATAATTTTTTTTTGGCTAAATATTTAGAGATCATCAAGTCTAATTAAAAAAAATTTGAAATCTTGGCAATAAAACCTGCCAACACATAAAACCTAAAATCAAAGCAATTTCTACAACAAACAGCCCTAAATTCTGATCACACAATTTATTAGCTAGCTGATATTTAGTTGAAATGATGTCATTCTGTTTTTGGGAAGATTCCTGACTTTCAATACTAAAATCACCAATCATTAGATTTTGTAATGTCTCATAATTATTGATTTTTGATAGGCATCTAAAAGATTTTTTGTTGAGCGAATTGACCAAATAATAATCAATAAAATGAAAACACTAATTATTGATATTTCTAAAGATAAATTTAGGGCGTGACTTTTTTCAACAGCATCAAAAATTTTGTTAATCAAGAATAATTGAAGACCAATTAATGAAAAATTATAGTAGAATATTTCTTTATCTAAAGTGACCGTGCCTTGCTCTATTGATTTAGTGAGAAGCTCCATCGATAGCTCAACAGCTTTTTGTTGAGTGTCAAAATTACTTGCTGGGGTTTTCTGGTGAGATTTATTCATAGTTAATTATGGGGGTTTTTTGGTAATGGTGTTGTTGAATTGTGGGTTGGCGATTGTGGATTGGCCGCAGCATTTTGTTGGCTGTTGGCAGTATTATTATTTACACTATTTGTGGGATTATTTCTAGCAAAGGCATAAATATTGGTAAGGACATTATATGATTTGTCTTCTATAATATTTTGTCCTTTTTGAGTAGATTTTGTTGTCATAATTGTTGGGTTTAATTTTGTTTATAATTGTAAGGAGCGTTGCGTAAGCTAGGGAACCTCTGAACAACTAAAAATTGATATTTCTGAGGATTTTTTGAGTAGAAATTTTATTACTTTTTGGTGGAATATTTCCATATTTCACCAAAAATAATGGAATTTATGCCAAAAAAGACCAGAAAGATCAATTTTTCTAAAACATTGTTTTAGTTGTTCAG
>CAMDOL010000024.1 GCA_945903615.1 Rickettsia typhi
ACAAGTAACTGTAATTGGCTCATCAGTATCTAAGCTATTGCCGTTAATGAAACCAATGTCTTTCGGGCTTGGTAAATAATCAACCACCGCATCAAGCAGGGTTTGAACACCTTTATTTTTAAAGGCAGTACCATTTAAAACTGGCACGAAAGAAGCGTTGATCGTTCCTTTTCTGATACATCTTTGCAGTTCTTCTAAAGTGATTTCGCCGCCATTTAAATATTTATCCATTAATTCATCATCTTGTTCAACCGCCAATTCCAGCATAGTTTCACGATATTGATCTGCTTTTTCTTTCATGAAATCAGGGATTTCTTCGTAAGTAAAATCTGCACCCATAGTAGCGTCTTTCCAGACGACAGCTTTCATTTTAACTAGATCAATCAAACCGCCGTAATCTTCACCTTCATTGATTGGTAATTGGATGATTAGTGGTTTAGCCGCAAGACGAGTTTTCATCATTTCTACACAACGGTAGAAATTTGCACCAGTGCGATCCATCTTATTGACGAAACACATTCTTGGAACTTTATATTTATTAGCTTGTCTCCACACAGTTTCTGATTGTGGCTCAACACCAGCAACGGCATCGAATACTGCAACAGCACCGTCCAACACTCGAAGCGATCTTTCAACTTCAATTGTAAAATCAACGTGACCAGGAGTGTCAATAATATTGATTCGGTGATCTTTCCAGAAACAGGTCGTAGCGGCGGAAGTGATAGTTATGCCCCTTTCTTGTTCTTGTTCCATCCAATCCATAGTTGCGGCACCGTCGTGAACTTCACCAATCTTGTGAGATTTACCAGTGTAGAATAAAATTCTTTCAGTTGTGGTAGTTTTGCCAGCGTCAATGTGAGCCATAATGCCGATATTACGATAATTCTCAATTGCAATTTCACGTGCCATATATTTGGGGAATTTTTGTTGTTATTTTTATCTTAATTAGGCGGGAGTATTAAAGATTAAGAGCGCCTTAGAGCGCCCTTAAATAATTTTGTTTACCAACGATAGTGAGCGAAAGCTTTATTGGCTTCAGCCATTTTGAAAACTTCTTCTCTTTTTTTAACAGCCCAACCTTTATTATCAAAGGCTTCACCGAAAGCAAAAACAATTTTATCAGCTAAATTTCTACCAGAAGATTTTTGAATTGCAGTTTTCAACCATTTAAGCGCTAGAGCAGTTCCTCTGCGATCAGAAACTTCAACTGGAATTTGGTAAGTCGCACCACCAATTCTTCTTGATCTAACCTCAACTCTAGGAGTGACATTGTCTAAGACTTGTTTAAAAGTTTCCAAGGGGTTCTTTTTCATCTTTTTTTCAACAGTCGCGAATGCATCGTAGACTGATTTTTCAACGACAGATTTTTTGCCATTTTCCATCAAACGATTGACCAATTTAGTGATAATAACCTCACCAAATTTAGCATCAGGAATAATTTTTCTCTTGGGTGCCGCTCTTCTTCTCATTTTATTTAGTAATTAATTATTAGTAGTTTTAGTATTATTTTGTTGATCTTGGCTTTAGTTTGGATAAGTGATATTTAGGCAAGCTTATCTCTAAGATCTTACTTATTTAGGTTTAACAGTGCCGTATTTAGAACGGGATTGTTTACGGTTTTTCACGCCTTGAGTATCCAAAGATCCTCTCACGATATGATAACGCACACCTGGCAAATCTTTTACCCTTCCGCCGCGGATGCTTACAACGCTATGTTCCTGCAAATTGTGACCTTCACCCGGAATATAAGCAATAACTTCAAAACCGTTAGTCAATTTAACTCGAGCAACTTTACGAAGTGCCGAGTTTGGTTTTTTTGGAGTTGTTGTATAAACTTTGGTGCAAACGCCTCTTTTTTGAGGGCAAGCTTTCATTGCTGGCACTTTGTTTTTCCTAGTTTGCTTAACCCGTGGATTACGCACTAATTGATTGACTGTAGGCATTATTTTGTAATTGAATTTATGCGAATTTATGCTGAATATTTGCCCCAAAATTTTTGTTATAAAGTTAAAACTGGGCAAAAAATAAGAGGCGGCATATTAGGTAAAAGATATTTTATAGTCAAGAAATTTTGTCTATTTTAAAAAAGAATCTAATTTTCTCTAAATATTCCTGCGGGTTTTTGATTTTAACTAAGGAATCTTTGGGAGTAAAAAATAAATCATTAAGTCTAGTAAGCAGGAATCTCAAGGCAGCGCCGACCAAAGCAATTTTTAGAAACTCCAATTCTGCATCTGATAATTTTATGATTTTTTGATAGCCAACCAAAATTGCTGCTGATTTTTTTTCATCAAATTTATTATTTTCATCAAAACACCAAGCGCTTATTGTGATTGCCAAATCATAAATAAATAAATCATTAGCGGCAAAATAAAAATCGATCACGCCGCTTAAATTATTTTGTTCATCAAAAAAAACATTATCAGGAAAAAGATCAGCATGAACTGCACCAGATTGATAATTATTTTGCCAATTCCTTTCGAGAAAATCGATATAGCTAGATATTTCCACACGCAAACCAGTTTGATAATTTTCAATTTGATCGGCAATTTTATTAAACAAATTACGCCAACCAGAAATTCCTAAATCGTTCGTTCTGATTTCTTTAAAATCCAAAACTGCATTATGCAAATTTGCTGAGACATTTCCGATTTGTTGACAATGATTTTCAGTGATTGAAGCATATAAACCAGTATCCAATGGTTTTAAAGTTGCTCCGGGTAAAAAACTGACAATCGCTGTGGATTTATTTTTAACCGAGGAAATTAATTGTCCATAATTGTTTTTAATTGGCTTGGGGCAACAAATTTTATGTTCCGCCAAATGCAATTTCAAATTCATAAAAAACGGCAATTCGTCTTTATTTATTCTATTTTCAAAAATCGTTAAAATAAATTTATCGGAGTTGGTCTGAATAATAAAATTTGAATTATCAATTCCTTCGATTATTTCTTTGAACGAAACCAACTCGCCAATTTGATAATTTTCTGTGATAAAATCGACAATTTCTTGCCTACTTAATTTTGTATGAACTGCCATTTTAATTTTTTTTATTTTCTGGATCCCAGATCAAGTCTGGGATAAGTAATTTCTAAGAAAAAAGTTTTCTAAGCAATTACTTATTTTTTGTCTTCCAGCTCTTGGTGTTTTTGCCAAGATTGTTGCCAGACGGAGTTAGAATTGACATTTTTTGACCAAGATTTTTGCTGGCTTGAATCAAATTTTTTGTAAAATGATTTTTCGTTATCGGCAAATTTTTTTTCGGTTCTAAAACTATTATTAGCAATCAAATTATTAGAATAATCTGCAATTTCCTGATTAATTTTGCTGCGAATTTTGGGATTAAAAACTTCACAAATCCATTTGGAAGTATTAACAAAAAACTCCATAACTTGGGCGGTTGTAAAGCTGCCATTTGGAGCCACATCGCGCGAAGTGCTTAAAAGCTCAAAATATCTGGCGAATAATTCAGAAATAAATTGATAAGATGGGTAAGACTTAAGTGCATCAATCATCAACCTTTGCATTTCACCCGCCAAAACCAATGATTTGGGCTGACGATTTTTCATATCAAAACCAATTGACTTGCGGAAATCATCATTCAAAACTAACCCGCTTTCCACCTCCAAACAATGTGCCATCTCATGCGCCAAAACATTCACCGCAAAATTACGAATAATAATTTTGTGATCCAAGCTGCGTGTAAAAGTTTTTAAAAATTTATTATAAACCTTGCGCTGATCACTCAAATAGCAGCCTTGATTAGTGTCCCAACCTTTAATAATTTTAACTTCAAAAGTTAAGCCACCTTGTTGTGCTTTGGTTAAAATTAAATCTAAACCATCTTTATAAATCTCAATTCCATAAAGACTAATGAACTGATCAGCAAATTTTTTACTCTCATTCACACCTTCAAATTTGAGAGCTTTATTTAAAATTTCTTCGATCATTAAGATTATTTTTTAAGTGGAACGGCGTAGAGTTCAAGCTTGTGATCAACTAGCTGATAACCTAAATCTTTGGCGATTTTTTCTTTGAGTTTTTCAATTTCTTCATTGAAAAACTCAACAACCTTTCCAGAACTTATATCAATCAAATGATCGTGATGTTCGTCGCTGACCTCTTCATAACGAGCTTTGTTCTTACCTCCAGAGTCACGACCAAAATCATGTTTGGAAATTACACCCTCTTCTTCAAACATTCTCACTGCACGATAAACAGTGGCAATACCGATATTTGGCTTAATTTTAGCGGCGCGGCGATAAAGCTCTTCAACATCAGGATGATCTTGAGATTCAGAAATTATTCTGGCGACAATTCGGCGATTATCGGTTAGTTTAATATTTTTATCGGCACATAATTTTTCGATTAGGGACAGCATATACCAAAATATAAATCATATTAATACCAAACTTATTTTGGTATGGGGATCCCCACAAAAGTGGGGCGCTGGTAACCCAGCGTAAAAAATTGTAACCAATTAAAATTGACTAATTTCAATTTGGCACAATTTGGTTGTCTTTTATTTAAGAAGGGCTCAGAATATAGAGCATTATTTAAATTTCAATTTCATAAATTCCTCACTAAATATGGCAAAACATTCTTTGCAAGAAATTGCAGACGCATCTTATTACCTAACTTTTGATGATGTTTTATTAAAGCCGGCCTATTCCGAAGTTTTGCCTCACGATGTTGATCTAAAAACTAAAATCACTAAAAATATTGAATTAAATATTCCGATCATTTCTTCGGCGATGGATACCGTGACAGAAAGCAAGTTGGCAATTGCAATGGCTCAATGTGGCGGCATGGGTTGCATTCACAAAAATTTAAGCATTAAAGATCAAGCTGATGAAGTTCGTAAAGTTAAAAAGTTTGAATCAGGAATTGTGATTAATCCACTTATCATCACTCCAAATCAAACTTTGAACGACGCTTTGCATATTATGCAGACTTATGGAATTTCAGGAATTCCAGTTGTTGAATCTGCAATCAGCAAGAAGTTGGTTGGCATCTTAACTAATCGCGATGTGCGTTTTGCGACCGACCGCAAACAGCCAATTTATGAGTTAATGACTAAGGATGGCTTAATTACCGCCAAAAACAATATTAGTAAGCACGACGCCAAGCAGCTTTTGCATAAAAATAAAATTGAACGAATTATTATTATTGATAATAAAGGCAATTGCATTGGTTTGATCACTGGTAAAGATATTGAAAAATCTAAACAATTTCCCAATGCTTGTAAAGACGATGAAGGTAGATTGCGCGTTGCAGCAGCGGTTGGAGTTGGTAAAGATGGCTTTAAAAGAGCGGAAAGTTTGATTGAGGCTGGGGTTGATATTTTGATTGTCGATACTGCTCATGGACATTCTAAAGGCGTGATTGATGCGGTTAAAGAAATTCGTAAATTCTACCCAAAAATTGATTTAATTGGCGGCAATATTGCAACTTCAGAAGCAGCAAAAGCCTTGATTGATGCTGGCGCAGATAGTGTTAAGGTCGGAATTGGTCCGGGATCAATTTGCACAACCAGAGTTGTTGCTGGAGTTGGAGTTCCGCAATTATCAGCAGTTTTGGATGTTGCTGAGGTTTGTCATAAACAAAAAATTCCGTTTATCTCTGATGGTGGAATTAGATTTTCTGGAGATCTGGCCAAGGCAATTGCTGCTGGCGCTTCTTCGGTGATGCTTGGATCGCTTTTAGCTGGCACCGAAGAAAGCCCCGGAGATACAATCCTTTATAAAGGCAGATCTTATAAAATGTATCGCGGCATGGGTTCTCTTGGAGCAATGGCTCGCGGTTCAGCGGATCGCTACTTCCAAGAAAATGTTACTGATAAAATGAAATTAGTTCCCGAGGGCGTGGAAGGAAGAGTCCCTTATAAAGGACCGGTTTCAGATGTAATTCATCAATTAGCTGGAGGGCTTAGATCAGCAATGGGGTATACCGGAAATAAAACGATTAAAGAAATGCACAAAAATTGTCAGTTCGTAAAAATTACTAATTCTGGCCTCAAAGAGAGTCATCCTCATAGTATCACAATAACCAGCGAGTCCCCTAATTATAGCACTGAGAACTAGATCGTTTAAAACAATTTTTAGCGGCAATTGAGCGTTTGGTTTAGTACCCATCTCACCTATGTGAATAGCGTTTTCTAATACCAGTTTTCATTTTAAACCATACATATTCAAAATATTTTTGAGGAAAGATTGATAAAAAACAAAAGCTTTATGACCATACAGCTTGAGGCTTTTTGCCAATCTTTAGAGGTTCCTTTACCAAAAAGATGAAGAATATGTTTAGTTTAACTTTTGCAATTTTCAAAATGAAAATTGGTATTATAGCCAAAATCCGCTGACCACTAAAAATTGCTTTGAAATAGCTCATCGAAAAAATTAATTCTTGACTAACTTGAATAATTTTTATATGTTGTTTCAAATAATAATTTATAGAGAATCAGCTGCAGTTCAAAAATCCCGTTTGTAAGTTTTCTAAAATAATAACTCGATCAATAAAACCTTTTAATTACACCTTAAATCTTCACCACTTAACTAGAGTTGGCTTTGTAGCCACAATTTTGATAATAACGGTTAAATTCAAGATGAATAAATTTCAGATTTTTACGAGTCAAATACTGGTTTATGCCTTAAGAGTAAGCCATTTCATAGTGATTTTATTAAAGAGAATCTTCGGTAAAAAAACTATTCTTCTAGTCTCCAAACAACAAATTAAGAGCTATTCTATTGGTCCAATCGCCCAAATCACTTTCCTATTTATATTATTGTGGCTAGGCAGCATCTTCACCAGATCCCTCAGATATAACTCAATGATTGAAAAAAAATCAGTTGAAATCAGCGACTTAAAGAAAGCAAATCAACAATTTGAAGATAAAGTCGAATCTTTAAACACTAATTTACAGAAAATTAATCTCTATTTCAAATCTATCTCTGGTTACAACAATGGCCCAGAAAAATTAGAAGGCGCTGATCAAACTAGTATCGATCAAAAAGTTCAGGATTTATTTGGCAACCTTAATCTAAATTCTCAAGACCAACAAATTGCTGCCAAGATTGCTGATTCAAGTTTAATTTTAGATAACATTAAAGGCACAGCAATTCAAAGAATTATCAGTTTAGAACAAAAACTTTCTATAGCCGGAATTAGCTTGATAAATAACAAAGTGATTCTCAGACGCGGTTCCGATAATAACGAAAACCAAAATGTTGTATCTTTGAACGGCAAGGGCGAACTTTCCAAAAGACAGGGTGGTCCATTTAAAGAATTTAGAAAAAATATTGATTCTTTCTCTGGATCAAAAATTTTTAGTTTTGGCACAGATTCATCATCTGGAATTAAAAATGAAATTGAATATCTAGCTAATTTAGAAAAATTTATTCACTTCGCACCTCTTGCTTCGCCAATGAAAAACTATTATGTTTCTAGTGTTTTTGGCAAAAGAGTTGATCCGATCAAAGGAATCTTTGCTAAACATAACGGAATGGATTTTGCTGGACAAAACGGCGCAAAAATTCTCAGCCCCTCCGCTGGAAAAGTTATTTTTGCTGGAAAGTTTGGATCATATGGAAATACCCTAATCATTGATCATGGTTATGGATTTACAACTAGATATGGTCATTTATCAAGAATTAATGTTAGGGCTGGTGACAATGTGAAGAAAGCACAAATAATTGCTGCACAAGGGAGTACCGGCAGAAGCACCGGGCAACATTTACATTACGAGGTCAGATATAATAATACCCCACTTAATCCAAAAAAATTTTTACAGGCTGGGCAAGAGATTTTTAATACTAACAATGGCTAGCAAATTCACTTACTTTAGTTCCAAATAATCATATGTTCTCAACTTCCACTTTAAAATTATTCACCAACTCACTCAAAAGTGGCAGCAATTCTGACTCATTTGGTAAAACTATTGAACAAATGACAGTTGCGTTTAAATCAATGCCATCAATAATTGCTAGAGATTCTAAAATTGAGGGAGAAGTTTATAGTTCGGGCGTGATAGAAATCGAAGGACAAATCAAAGGTCGCATCAATAGCAACTCAATTATTATTAGAGAGGATGGTTTTGTTGATGGGGATATTAATGCTGATTCAATCAATATTCGCGGCAATTTTAATGGCAATATTAAAGCACGGAATATCAATGTTTTTAGTAAAGCAAAAATCACTGGCAATATTGAATATCAATCTCTTTCTGTTGAAGATGGAGCTTCTATTGATGGTCAATTCAAGCAATTATCTGACAAAAAATCTTAGAACCTATCTTGTAATTTGCAGATTGTAATTTACACTAAATTGTACCGCTCTTCAATAAGACTGGAAAGGCATTACTTTCATTGCTCCCTCATTTGCGAACCAAATAATATCGTATTATGCTCGATAAAAGGAAATTTACTATCAGCATTGGTGAATATGGTGTGATAGTCGCACTACATAATGGCAGCAATGTCCAAAATAAAATTCTTGTTGCTGCTCTTAACGAAGAAAATAAAGTTCAATTACGAGATTTATTCACCAAAAATAAATCAGTATCAATTTATGTTTTAATTGATACTGCGGATCAGAATTATAAAAGAACAAGCTATCCTCCAGTCAGTGAATCAGATTTTCATAAAATTGTTAAGCGCGACATCAACAAAGAACTTAACGACAGCCAAAAGACTTTTAAAAGCTACTATGGCTATAAAGATAAAATACAAAATAAGTGGGAATGTATTTTTATTTCAGTTCCCTACTCCTTAGATGTAGAAAATTGGATTGAATTTTTACTGGGATTACCCAATAAATTTGTTGGTATCTATATGCTACCAATTGAAACTTGTCATTTAGCTAAAACAGTTTTTGATTTTATTAAAGCTGATCATTCCCTTCGCACTAACGAAAATAGCATAATCTCTTTCATTGTTCAAAACAAAGTAAGCGGGGTCAGACAGGTTGTGTTTTTCAATAATGCCATCGTCTTTACTAGGGTGGTTAATTACGATTTTGATGATCGGAATTTTGCTCAAAAATTCGAACAAGATATATTTCGTGCTAATGAGTATTTGAAAATGATTTTTCCGAAACTCAAAGCTCAAGATGTGACGGTGATTAACATTTTATCGGATGAAATAATCGAAAAAATAAAACACTCCGCCAATCACGAATTAAACTTTATCAACTATTCACCATTCCAAATCGCCTCTAAGCTTGGAATGACAAATGTTATTGCCAAAAATAATAGTAATTTTTCTGATATTATTATTGCCAATTCCTTTGCCAATAATAACAAAAAGGCGATTAAATTTTTAAATCCTAGAATAACTTTCTTATCTCGGCTGGAATTTATAGTTAAATCAATGATTGTTTTTAACTGCGTCATCGCCGCTGGAATATTGCTAATGTTCACTAAAATTATCATTCAAGCCCATCAATATAGTGGATCGATGTCGAAATTAAAACACGAGATAATTCAGCTGGAGCAACAGCTTCAAAGCATTAGTAGTGCAGCGTTAGATTTAGATGAAAAAGGTGTGGCTGGTAAAAAATTAGATAAATCTTCTAATGATTTAGCTAATGAAATTATTGATTTTGGAAAAGTAGATGAAGCATTGTCAAAGTTTGATATAACTATTGCTAACGTTTTTACTCAACTCACCTTAATTAAAAAATATGGCGCCATTGTTAATTCTTTTGCTTATAAAATACCAGATTATAATCCCAAATTAGAATCATCAACAACGCAAGGCAAATTCTCTATAAGTGGCGATTTATCAGATCCAAGTGGTGATATTGAAATTCTATTTAGAAAATTTGATAATTTAGGTCTTGATACCAAAACTCAATTGCCTGGGTACAATATTAAATATTCCGAAATATCAAAGAATATTGATTTTGGTCAAAAATATTATTCTTTCCCCTTCGATTTAACCATAGAAAACAAGATGCAAGGAAATTCAAATGGCAAATAGCATTCTTGATCAACTACAAGCTGCGGAGTCAGCTAAAAATAGCGATGCGTCAAAAATTAAAAATGAAGCATACGATAAGAAAGCATCTCACTTAAAACACAACATTATTCTTTGCCTATGTTTTTCCGGCGCTTTTCTGGTAGTAATTATAGCGATCATTTTTCATAGCCAGCGTATGGTAACGATGAACGAGAAAGATGTGAGTCTTTTAAATGCTCAAATTGGAGATTTAAAAAATAAGTCAGCTAACGTTGAGGCAAGAGTTAGCGATGCTAAAAAATACAAACAAATTTGGATAAAGGCTGATGAAAAAAAGAAAAATTTCAACGAGATTAAACTTTCTGATATAAATATTGGCTTTAAGGCTTTATCCGATCAATTCAACCTTTCCAAATCATCAATTAATATTTCAGTTCCAGAAATTCTGAAAGATGGTGTTTATAGCCGCCCAACTCTAGATGTTCATCTGATAAATTGTGTGGTAAATTTTGACGCATTAACTGATAAAATTGCAGTCGATTTTATTAATACTTTTGTAGAGAGCCTTCCTGGCTATGTTATTATTAATGATTTTTCAATCAAAAAAAATAAAAAGGGGGGTTATAGTGATGCCGATCTAATAAATATTAGTAGCGGTAATTTTGGCGGCTTAATATCAGCAAAAGTTAGTTTTTCTTGGTATTTCTTGAAACATAAAGTTGCAACCAACCAACCAACAAGTAATGAATCCAAGAAGTAAAATTATACAAATTATATTTTTTATAATCTGCGCTTTCGCCAGCAATGCTCTTGCTCAAGACCAACTCCCAAATAAAGATCTCAATATCAATGGTATTGCAGATGTCGTCAATAAGGCGGTTGTTGGTGATCAACCACAGAATCTATCTTCTAACAACGATAAAAAGCCAGCCACTAATAATTTATCTAAAACCGCCAACCCAGCAAGTAGTAAAAAAGATTATTTGTCATTGATGTATAGCGATGAAGAAATAAGGAAAATACAAGAAGCGCTTAACGCTTTTAAAGATGGAAAGCCTCTTATTGATAAAAATCAGAACACTCCAATTGAGGATGAAACCGCAGAATTACCTCCCGAAGATAATGCTAAATCTTACATTTATTTAGGATCAATTTTATATAGCTCTCCAAACAAATGGTCAGTTTGGATAAACGATCACAAAATTTCTTCATCAAATAATAAACCGAGCAATGAGCTTTATATAAAATCCATCAATGAAGATGAGGTGAATATTGTTTGGATAATGAGCACTAGTAAGTGGAAAATTTTAACCAATACAAAATCTGATGATGGGGTGCCAATTAATGTAAACAATCAGGTTGAATTTGATTTTACTTTGAGCTTTAATCAAACCTATATGCTCAATGGTAATAAAACCGTTGAGGGTAAGATGCTCCACTAATTAACCGGAGCATTTAAATCGAAGCGGTTCTAAGGAGCATTTCACCTGAGAAAGGCAACAACTCTAATTAATCTAATAAATTTATGACACAAAATATCACTGACGACGCTTTTGAGCAAGAAATTGCTAATTCCAAAATACCAGTTTTGGTTGATTTTTGGGCACCTTGGTGTGGTCCTTGCAAGCAGCTTGGCCCAACTATTGATGAATTATCCAAAGATTTAGGTGATAAAATTAGCGTCTATAAATGCAATATTGATGAAAATCCCGAAGCCCCATCCAAATATGCTGTGCGCGGCATTCCAACTTTGATGATTTTTAAAAATGGTAAATTAGTTGATAGCAAAGTTGGTTCGCTACCAAAAAGCGCCCTTTATGAATGGGTGAAAAGCAACTTGTAAAAAATGTCAGTTGGAAATGCCAGTTGGAAATGCCAGTTGGAAATGTCAGTTGGAAATGATTTTGGAGAGAATTTATCATCACAAAAAATTTCTTCTAAAATCAGTTTTAGAAAATTTTCAATCCCAAAATTTACAACCAAAAATTGGTGTTGAATTAGAATTTTATATTCAACACCATAGCTTGCCAGCTAATGCAGAATTAACAAAACAATTCATCGATCATCTCAAATCAGAAATTTCTAAACATAATATAAATCTTCTAGACATAGAACCAGAGCAAGGTATTGGGCAAATTGAAATTAAAACTCTACCTTATCTAGATATTATTAAGCTATGTGATGACATTTCTCAAATCAAAAAAATTACTCAAAGTTTAAGCCAAGATTTTCAAATTAACTTTTCATCCCAGCCTTATGAAAATGACTGCGGAAGCGCTCTGCAAATTAATTTCAGCTTGATGAATGAAAATAATTTTCTCTTCGCTAAAACACACGGGCAAGAAAGCAAATATCTTCTCCATTCCATTGCCGCAGCACTGAAATTTACCCACAATATGATGATTATTTTTGCACCAAAACCAGAAGATTATTTGCGGTTTGGCTTGGAATTAAATCGCAACTTGCACAAACAAAAAAAATATACTGCACCGGTCAATATCAGTTGGGGATACAATAACCGCAGCGCTTTAATTCGCGTTCCTGCTACTCAAACAATTAGCGAGCGGAGATTAGAGTTTCGTCTAGGATCAAGCTCTGCCGATATTTATTTAACTAGCACATTTTTTTTGTTAGCAATTTTACAAGGGATTAAAAAAGAGGATAAATTGCCGTCAGAGATTTATGGGAACAGCTTCGATGATCAATATGATTTAAAGCCTTTACCAAGCTATGAGGAGGCTAAAAGTCATTTTTTGAACAATGATTTAACCAACGAAATTCTTTTTATATTGGACAGCAACAAACTTGATTATAACTCCAGAGATTGTAGTTAATGGAATTGCCAGCAAAACACCAACAAAACCAAAAAGAACACCAAAAACAAAGAGTCCAAAGATAATCCATACCGGATGCAAACCGACCCTGCTCCCAACTAATTTTGGGGTTAAGAAATTTGATTCAAAAATTTGTCCTGCCAAAAGTATCAGCGCCACTACACCAATATGAAAAGAATCTAATCCCCACTGAAATAAACCAACAACTATTGCAACTGAGATTCCACAAAGCATTCCGATATAAGGAATGAACGATAAAAAACCAGTTAAAAAACCAATTAAAAATCCAAAATTGAGTCCAGATAAAGTTAAAGCAAAAGCATAGCAAATTCCCAGAATTAAACAGACATTAAATTGTCCGTGAACATATCCAGATAAATTTTTGTCAATTTCGATAAAAATATTTCTAATGTTTTGGCTATAACTCGCAGGCAAATAATTGTCAACTTTATCAACCAACAAATCCCAATCTCTGAGCATATAAAACACCAAAACTGGAGTGATAAAAATTAGAGATAAAACATTGACGATCACAATACCCGACTGCATAATATTGCCAAGCATATCTCCAGAAAAATTGAAGACATTGGCCAGATTTTTATTGCTAAAATAAGTATGAGGATCAGGCTCAATTGCAAAACCATTTCTGGTTAAAAACTGAAATATTTGCGGATAAAAAGTGTTAACAAAAACATCAACATAGCCAGGAACAGCAGCAATCAAGCTGATGGTTTGGCTATAAAGCAAAGGCAGAATTAGGATTAATAGAGTGGTGATGGTGAGTAAAAATCCACCCAAAATAATTGCCGTTGCGGATGTTCTGGAAAGACCGAATTTCTTAATTCTATCGGCCAAAGGATCAAGGAAATAAGCCACAACTATTGCAGCAATGAAGGGGAATAAAATTGATTTGATGAAATAGATAAATACTAAAAATAAAGCTGTAATTAAAAAATATAAAATAGCTTTATCTTTTGTTTTCATTGGTTTGTTTATGTTTTGATAGATTCTCACAAAGCAAGCATTGCAAAGATATTTACAGTTTTGCGTTGATCTATTTGGTTAATGATAAGAAATATCCACCTTCAGTTTTTCTTTGTAAAAACAAATTATATTTGGCAAAAAAATTAATTATATCACCATTATTATTGTTGTAAGTAACATTTATTTTTACCAAATCTTTGGAAATTGAACTCACCTTCAGACCAGAAGCGATATTAGAATTTTCTAATTTATTTTTTACCGTTATCCAATCACCAAGATCAGAAATCAAAACATCAATATTGATAGAAGCTGTGCCATTAGAAGCTACAGAGCTAGTATTATTTTTATCACCAACTAGGTAATCGAGGGTTTTTACCGCAACTTTGTTGATCAAATCTGGCATTGACAATTGATTCACATTTACAAAATCAAGGCGAATTTGATTGGTCTGAGATTTGCGAATGATTTGTAAATTAATATTCACCTTGTTTTCAATCGCATCAAATTCAAAATAAGCAAAAACTAAAGTATCGACTTTATATTTATTAAAAGCGGGCTCAAAGCTAGAAAAACTGTTGTTAATGATGGTTCCAAAATTGAATATGCTAATATCTTCAACATCACCTTTGAGAAATTTAATTGATGGGGTTTTACCATTCTGAGTAATATTTTCCCAAGCTAATTTCCAGTCGTTATTTTCTTCCCAGATTATTGATTGATTTTTTACTACTTTAATTGGAACAACCAAATAGGAATTGGGCTTAGCAACTTCCGAAGAGCCAATCTTGTTGCCCAAATAATGCTTAACAAAACTTTCAGAAAAAGTGAGGTTTAAAGTGGCGGAATAATTATTTCCAGAGATTTTCTCATCAATAATTTGCTGTGAAGCCACCATATCCGCAATCAAATCATCTTGCAAACTGGCCGCAACACTTTCATCTATTCCCAAACGATTTAATAAAATAACAAAAGCATTTCTCTGCCCAGCGGCAACAGCATTGATTCTGGCTTGACTAGGTGTTTTTCCAGAAGCATTGACCGCCACATCACTCACAGCATATTGGCTTTGCACCTCAGCCAATGCAATTTTGGAATTGAACAGCAAGACTAGGATTAGACAAAACCATCGAGGTTTCATCACTTGGTAAATCATATTGGAAGTTGACATTAATTTAATTGGGGGGATAAT
>CAMDOL010000025.1 GCA_945903615.1 Rickettsia typhi
GCTGTTGTATTTATTTTTAAAGAAGTAGGATTTGCTTTTTTACTGTTTAGATAAGAAGCCGTTCAAAATGGCTATTTAAAAGCAGGCGGGTAATTTACCCCCAGCAAATATTTTTGTCAACCAAAATGTCTATAAAATTATTATCCGAAGAACAAAAACAGGCAGTATATGCCCTAGAAGATGGGGAGAATATTTTTATTAGCGGCAGCGCTGGCACGGGCAAATCCTATTTATTGCAATATTTAAAAGCCAATTACTCAGATTCTGGATTACACATTACAGCCAGCACTGGCATTGCTGCGGTGCATGTTGGTGGGCAAACTTTACATTCTTGGGCAGCGATTGGTCTGGGCAATTTGCCGGCGGAGCAGATTATTGAAAATTTATTTTCGGCTAAGTTCAGCCGTGTGCGTCGCAAGTTGAAATTGGCAAAAATGTTGGCGATTGACGAAATTTCGATGATTTCTGCGCCAGTTTTTGATTTGATCAATGAGCTATTAAAAGCGGTTCGTCAAGATGAGCGACCATTTGGTGGGTTGCAATTAATTTTATTTGGCGATTTTTTGCAATTGCCGCCAGTGAATAGAGATGGTCAATTGGCGAATGATTATCAATTTTGTTTTCAATCCAATGCTTGGCGGGAGTTGAATCCAAAACCAATTATGCTGAAGACGGTTTTTCGTCAAGAAGATAAAGATTTTGTGAAATTGCTCAACAACATTAGATTTGGCAAAATTGACGAAGATGATATTTTAACCCTCAAATCAAGAATCAATCTGCCTGACAAAATCAGTGCCATCAAACCAACAATTCTAGCTTCACACAATGCACAAGTTGACGCAATCAATCAAACTTATCTCAAACAAATTGTTGGAAACTCACAAGTTTTTGCCGCAAAGTTTTCTGGAGATTCTAGCAAAATTGATTTTTTGCGTAAAAATTGTTTGGCAGCTGAGAAGTTAGAATTAAAGGTTGGTGCGCAGGTTATGATGCTTAAGAACACTTATCAAAAAGAAGGGGTTATCAATGGATCGCTGGGTGTTATCAAAGAATTTTCTAAAAAAAATAACCATCCAATTGTGGAATTTAATAACGGCACGCTTTTAACTATTGCGCCAGAAGTTTGGGCTTTAGAAAAATTTGATGTTGAAAAACGCGAAATTGTGACCGAAGCCGAAATGATACAAGTGCCTCTATTGCTGGCTTGGGCAATTACTATTCATAAATCACAAGGAATGACTTTGGATAAAGTTAAATGCGATTTAAGTAAAGTTTTTGCCGATGGACAAATTTATGTTGCACTCTCGCGAGTAAAAACTTTGGAAGGTCTGCATATTGACGGGCTTGATTTTAATCGGATCCGAGCTAATCAAGATATTGTTGAATTTTATAATCGTTTGTTGGATTGAATTATTTTACTCAAAAAATCCTCAGAAAGATCAATTTTCCTAAAACATCGTTTTAGTTATTCAGAGGTTCCTTAAATCTTACAACCAAAATATGTATCATGGTCTTTCTTCAAAATCACAAGGAATATTTTGGGCAATAATTACCTGTTTTTTAGTTTCGGTAATGATCGCCATCGTTCGCCATCTGTCGGATCATTTTCATCCTTTTCAAATTGTGATGATGCGCAATTTTTTTGCGTTGGTGTTGTTATTGCCGTTTGTTCTCAAAAATATTGACCGAATTGCAAAAACCAATCATATAAAAATGCATTTAATCCGAGGCTTGGTAGGTCTGGTTGGAATGTTGCTATGGTTTTATGTTATCACTTTAATGCCACTATCAGAAGCGGTCGCAATTACTTTTATTGTGCCTATCACCACCACTATTGCGGCAATGTTTTTTCTCCATGAAAAAGTTGATAAAAAAATTTGGATCTCTTTAACAATTGGCTTAATTGGTGTTTTAATTATTATTCGACCCGGTTTTCGTGAATTTAAAATTGCTTATTTATTGGCGTTGCTGATTCCATTTGTTTGGTCATTTTCCAATATTCTTATCAAAAAAATGGTCGCCACTGAAAAGCCGGAAACCATAACTTTATATTTATCGTTTGTAATATTTATCCTTTCCATTCCCATCGCCGCACCATATTTGAAGCCAATTCTATTTCCTGATTTATGCTGGTTTTTACTGCTTGGCTTAGTTTCAAATTGCTCTTATATTGCGGGCGCAATTTGCTATTCCAAAACCGATGTTTCAACAGTTCAACCTTTTGATTTTACCAGATTAATTTTCACTGCAATCATCGCTTATTTTGCTTTTGGTGAAAAGATGGAACTCACTATTTTTATTGGCGCAGCAGTAATTTTATTTGGCTCATTAATTGTTACTTCCAAATCACCCCTCTATTATTTATACTCAATTTTTGCGGAAGGATTTATCAAACCAAAGATATTAAAAAAATGGAAAAAGTGATGGATAAAAAAAGATCAATTGGCGATGCCGCCAGAGAAATTGGGCTTGAAACTCATGTGATTCGTTTTTGGGAATCAAAATTTCCACAGATAAAACCCAAAATTGGCAAAGGTGATCGAAGATATTATTTTGATAAAGAAATAAAAGTTTTAGCCAAAATAAAATCTTTGCTACACGATGAAGGATATAGTATTGCTGGCTTACAGAGCCTATTAAAGAAGCGTAAAAAATCAGATTTGAAAGAACAAAATCTAGAATTTTTATTAGCCGAGGATGCTTCTGGGAATTTACTTGAAAAAGACCCCGAAGATTTTTCCCTTGATGATTTTATCCTTGCAGATATTGATTTGGCAAAGGATTTGGATGCAGCAAATTCTATCAACCAAATTATCGCCAGAATTGAATCCAATTTAAAAAAATTGGAGCAATTTTGAAAATCATTTCATGGAATATCAATTCGCTGCGGTTGCGTTTGCCACTTTTAGAAAAGGTAGTTGTTGCTCAAAATCCTGATATAATTTGTCTGCAAGAAACCAAAGTTCAAGACGCTGATTTTCCGCTGTTGGCGGTGCAAAATTTGGGTTTTAAGTTTGTCGAATTTGCTGGAGAAAAATCTTACAACGGCGTTGCCATTCTCTCCAAACTGCCACTCACCAATATCAAAAAATATAATATTTTAGACTTTGGACATAAAAGACATATAGCTGCAACTTTACCAAATGGAGAAATTATCCATAATTTTTATGTGCCAGCAGGTGGCGATATTCCTGATATAACGCTTAATAATAAATTTGATTTTAAGTTAAAGTTTGTCGACTGGATGAGTGAATATTTTGCCAAAAATTATCACCAGAATCAAAAAATTATTATGGTTGGTGATATGAATATTGCACCACTAATCAATGATGTTTGGTCGCACAAACAATTGCTGGGAGTGGTTTCTCACACGCCAATTGAAGTTGACAAAATGATCAATTTGCAAGCCAGTTTAAATTGGATTGATACGCATCGAATGTTTGTACCTGACACTGAAAAATTATATAGCTGGTGGAGTTATCGCGGTTTAGAGCCTTTCAAATCAAACCGCGGCAGAAGATTGGATCACATTTGGATTACACCGAATTTAAAAAATAATTTAAAAAAAGCGGAGATTTTTAAAGATTTTAGAATCGCAACTCAGCCTTCAGATCATGTGCCGATCAGCATCGAAATTTAAGGAACCTCTGAACAACTAAAACATCGTTTTAGTTGTTCAGAGGTTCCTTAAGAGCACCTTGAAAAAATTGCCTTTTTTGGTAATTTTACTAAAAATTTATTTTTTAGTTGAAGTAGTGGCAAATCAAAGATTTGTGGCGTCAGAGAAATTTTTTAAAACTCACCTGCGCCTAGCCAGGCTCAAGTTTTAAAAAATTACTCTTCCTACAAATTCCACAAAAAACGCAATTTTTAGAGGCATCCTTAAGTCATCTAAAAAATAATCCAAATTATGCTTGCGTAATTAAATTTAATCAGTAAATTTATCCGCCTGCAATTTTTAAGTTCATCAAATATGTCAAAAAATAAAAAAGAAGTATTAGGTTTAATCAAATTACAGGTGCCAGTTGGAAAAGCAAATCCAGCTCCACCAATTGGTCCAGCTTTGGGTCAAAAAGGTTTGAACATAATGGAATTTTGTAAGCAATTTAATGCTATGAAATTTGATTTTGAACCAGGAACTCCAATTCCAGTTACAATCATTGCCTATAAAGATAAAAGTTTCACTTTTACAACTAAAAAACCTCCAGTTTCCTATCTAATTATGCAAGAAATTAAACTTGCTAAAGGTTCTTCTAATCCAGGCAAAGATAGTGCTGGTAAAATTACTAAAGACCAAATCCTTGCGGTTGCAAAGAAAAAAATGGTTGATATGAACGCAATCGATCTTGAGGCTTGCGCCAAAATGGTTGTTGGTTCTGCTCTTTCTATGGGTCTCGAAGTCGTTGAATAATTTATAATAAATTTATGTCTAAAGATAACACAATTAATTCTCTAAATTTAGAAGAAGCTTTGAAAAAAGTTTTAGAACTTAGTCAAACAGCGGCAAAAAAATTCGTTGAGTCCGTTGATATTGCGGTCAATCTTGGTATTGATGCCAAACAATCAGATCAGACGGTGAAAGGCTCTTTGGTTCTACCAAACGGTTCTGGCAAAAAAGTCAGAGTATTAGTTTTTGCCGCCAATGATGAAATCAAAGCTGTCGCTCTAAAAGCTGGTGCCGCTTTTGCTGGTCTAGAAGATATGGTTGCTAAAATTGAAGGTGGATTTTTAGATTTTGATTGCTGCGTTGCCACTCCAGATGTGATGCAAAAAATCAGTAAAGTTGCTAAAAAACTTGGACCCCGCGGTCTGATGCCAAGCCCTAAAAATGGTACTGTTACCACCGATATTAAAAAAGCAGTTGAAGACGCCTTGAAAGGCAAAGTTGATTTTAAAAGCGACAAGGCTGGAACGGTTCACTGTCTAGTAGGTAAAACTAATTTTGAATTTTCTGATTTATTGGTAAATCTTAAAGCTGTAATTAAGGCTATTAAAGATGCCAAACCAGAAGCTTCAAAAGGAAAATTTATTAAAGATTTTTATATTAATAGCACAATGGGTCCAGCTATAAAAGTTGTTACTCAATCTCTATAATTTAGTTAAGATTTTAAAATGAACAGAATAGAAAAAGCCGACTTAGTGGCTTCAATGAGAGAGTCTCTAACCAAAAGCAACTTCGTTGTTTTGCTGCATTATCGTGGCCTGACCGACAAACAATTGTACGATTTTAGACTAAGCCTAAAATCACAAGGTGTAAAATTAAAAATTCTTAAAAACACTTTAGCAAAAGTTGCAATTAAAGGCTCTGATTTAGAAATCTTATCTCCCTATTTATTGGGTCCGACTGCGATTTGCTACGCTAATGATCCAGTTTCTTTGGCCAAAATTGCTGTTGCATCAGCCAAACAAAATGAAGCACTCAAAATTCAGGTTGGTTATCTGAATAAAGCGATTCTATCAAAAGATGCGATTGATAGTTTATCAAAATTGGGTTCTTTGGAAGAGGTTAGATCCTCGTTCTTAAGTGTATTGCAAGGTGCTCAGTCTAAATTTGTAAGAGTTTTAAACGCTCCTGCAACTGGTGTAGTTGCTGTTATTAACAACTATGCTGCTTCCAAACAATAATTTTTCTTTACTACTTTTTTAACAACAACTTTTTCAGGTAACTAAAATGTCTACAAACTTAAATGAAATTTGCGATAAATTATCTTCATTAACAGTTCTTGAGCTTTCTGAGCTTAGCAAAATGTTAGAAGGAAAATGGGGCGTTAGTGCCGCTGCTCCAGTTGCCGCCGCTGCAGTTGCAGTTGCTGCTGCTCCAGTTGAAGAAAAAGACAAATTCGATGTTGTCTTGAAAGCTGTTGGTGATAACAAAATTAATGTTATCAAGGAAGTCAGAGCTATCACTGGTCTTGGTTTGACTGAAGCTAAAGCTGCTGTTGAAGCTGCTCCTAAGACTATTAAAGAAGGCGTTTCTAAAGCCGAAGCTGAAGAAATCAAGAAAAAACTTGAAGCTGCTGGTGCTAAAGTTGAATTAGCGTAGGTTTTCTAAAAAAATTAAATGAACAGCATCAAATTTGATGCTGTTCATTTTTGCATTTCTATTATTTAAGACAAATTAGTCTTTTTATACGTAGTTTCTCGTTCTCATTTTTGTATCAAAACAAACAAGGTCAGTCACAGTGAAACCAGTCCGTCATACCAATTCTTCAATCTTCAGAAAAAAATTTGCTAATAGCCGTTATGAAGAGGAAATTCCTCATCTAATATCTTTGCAAAAAGAATCATACTCAAAATTTTTACAGAGTGATGCCGAGCCAGATAAAAGAGGTTTTGTTGGTATCCAATCTGTATTTCAATCTTTTTTTCCGCTTTCTGATTCGAGTGGTAAGGTAACATTAGAATTCATCAAATATTTATTGGGAGAGGCTAAATACGAACCAAGTGAGTGCTTATCTTCAGGACGGACTTATTCCGCCCCTTTGAAAGTGCAGCTTCGTTTAATACTATGGGACAAAGAAGAGGGATCTGAAATTAAAGAAGTTAAGACCATCAAAGAACAAGAGGTTTATCTCTGTGATATTCCTTTAATGACTGAAAGCGGAAGCTTCATAATTAACGGTGCTGAAAGAGTTGTTGTATCGCAAATGCGTAGAGCCCCAGGTGTTTTCTTTGATAGTGAAAATGTTAAAATTTCTGGCTCCAAAACTTATACCGCAAAAATTATTCCCCACATTGGTTCTTGGCTGGATTTTGAATTTGACACCAAAGATATTCTTTATTTTAGAATTGATAAAAAAAGAAAAATCCCAGTTTCAACCTTGCTAAAAGCAATGGGAATGTCGGTTCAAGACATTATCTGTGATTTTTATGGTAAGATCAATATTTTCTCCGCCAAAAATGGCTGGGCAACTGATTTTGATTTTGAAGGCTCAATCGGCAAAAAGTTAACCTATGACTTAGTTGATGCCGTAAGTGGTGAAGTGCGCGTCAAAGATGGAACTAAACTCACCAAAAAAGTTATTGAAAAGCTTAAAGAGGAAAAATTTAAAAGTTATGTCTTAACCGACGATATCTTACTTGGCTATGTAATGGCAGAAAATCTAATTGATCCTGAAACTGGTGAAGTTTTGTTAGAAGCTGGTAGTTTGGTAACCTCAGAAAGTTTGGAAGTTCTAACTAAATTAAACTTCAAATCAGTTTTTGTTATCAACCCAAGTAAATCTGATATTGGGCCATATTTGTTCAACACAATTCTGGTTGACAAAAACCAAAATCAAAAAGACGCAACTTACGACATTTACAAAGCAATTAGGTTGGGCGAGGTTCCGGCTTCGATTGAAGTTGCAAAAAATTTCTTCGATAATTTGCTTTTGTCACCAGCTAGGTATGATTTATCTGATGTGGGCAGAATGAAAATGAATCACCGTTTGGATCTTAAAGTTGATCGTGCAATTTTGCATTTGACTCCGGAGGACATAAAGCAAACCATCAAAATTTTAAGTTTAATCAAGCATAATGATTTAAAAACTGATGATATTGATAACTTAGCAAATCGTAGAGTGCGTGCAGTTGGCGAGCTGATTGAAAATCAATTACGTATTGGTGTCTCTAGAATTGAAAAATCAATCATTGAAAAATTAAACGCGGTTGATGTGGATAATATTGTTCCGCAAAATTTGATCAATGCCAAACCTTTGATCACGGCAATTAAAGACTTTTTTGCCACTTCTCAGCTTTCACAATTCATGGATCAAACCAACCCACTTTCTGAAATTACTCACAAAAGAAGACTTTCTGCTTTAGGACCCGGTGGTCTAACAAGAGAAAGAGCTGGCTTTGAAGTGCGTGACGTTCACCCGACTCATTATGGAAGGATTTGCCCAATTGAAACTCCGGAAGGTCAGAATATTGGTTTGATTAATAGTTTGGCAACATTTGCTCATGTTAATGATTATGGATTTATTGAAACTCCATATCGTCAGGTGGTTGGTGGATGCATTACTGATAAGATTAGATATTTATCGGCTTTAGAAGAATCGGAATATACAGTTGGTCAATCTAGAATTCCAACTGATAGTAAGGGTAAAATTACTGCTGATCTAGTCAGTTGCCGTAGAAACGGTGAATTTTTGATGGTTTCACCAGATAAAATTGACTTCGTTGATGTGTCAACCAAACAACTAGTTTCTATCGCAACGACTCTAATTCCTTTCCTAGAAAATGACGATGCGAACCGTGCTTTGATGGGTTCAAACATGCAACGTCAAGCAGTGCCTTTGGTTAATCCTGATGCACCAATGGTTGGAACGGGTATGGAAGCAATTATTGCTTTAGATTCTGGTGCTGTAGTTAAAAATAAATACGATGGAATCGTTAAATTTGTTGATTCCTCAAAGGTTATTGTTGAATCTTTCACTGAAGATAAGATTCCGCAAATTGAAATGTATAATTTGGTTAAATATAACCGCACTAACCAAGATACTTGCATTAACCAAACCCCAACTGTTTTAGTTGGACAAAAAGTTTCTGCCGGTGAAATTATTTCCGATGGTCATAGTGTGAAAAGTGGTGAAATTGCTTTAGGTAAAAACGTTCGCGTTGCCTTCATGCCGTGGAACGGTTATAACTTTGAGGATTCCATAGTTATATCTGAAAAATTATTGACTCAAGAAGCTTTCACTTCAATTCACATTGAAGAGTTGGAAGTGGTGGCTCGTGATACAAGGTTAGGGCCCGAAGAAATCACTCGTGATATTCCTAATGTTAGTGAAGAAGCTCTAAGCAGATTAGACGAGGAAGGTATTATTCACATTGGTGCTGAAGTTCGTGCTGGAGATCTTTTAGTTGGTAAAACCACGCCAAAAAGTGAATCACCAATGACGCCGGAAGAAAAATTATTAAAAGTAATTTTTGGTGAAAAAGCCTCGGATGTAAAAGACTCATCACTATACGCGCCAATTGGTATTGGTGGAACTGTTGTAGATGTTAAGGTTTTCTCTAGAAAAGGTATCGAAAAAGATGAGCGTTTGGTTTATATTGAGATGCAGCAAATTGAAGAATTGTCAAAGAAAAAAGCTTTAAAAACTTCGTTCTTAGATGAGTCAATTAAAGATGCGATCATCAATTTGGTTAATGGTAAAAAATTAGCTGCCAATGTTGACAAGCTAAAATCTGGAACCAAATTAAATAAAGAAGATCTGCGCAATTTATCCAAATCACATTTGATCAAAATTGTGGTTGATGAAGATAAAGCGATGGATCAAATCGAAGCTTTAACTAAAAATTATCAAAAACAAATTGCGATTTTAGAAAAAGATTTTAACGACAAAGTCTCTAAAATCAAAGCCGGAGATGAGCTTGCACAAGGTGTTTTAAAGATTGTTAAAGTTTATGTTGCTTCAAAATATAAGTTACAACCCGGCGATAAAATGGCGGGACGACATGGTAACAAAGGAGTGGTTTCTAAAATTGCTCCAATTGAAGATATGCCTTATTCAGAAGATGGTACTCCAGTTGATATCGTTTTAAACCCGCTTGGCGTTCCTTCGCGGATGAACATTGGGCAAATTCTTGAAACACATTTGGGTTGGGCTTCTTTTAATATCGGAAAACAAGTTTCTGAATTATTAGACAGCATTGCACTTGGAAAAGAAAAATTGGTTAATGACTTACGCGCCAAAATATTATCGGTTTATAACGGTGATGTGGAATCGCAAAAAATCAAAGCAATGTCCGACGATGAATTATTAATCTTCTCACAAACTTTGAAAGGTGGCGTTCCTTTTGCGACTGGTACTTTTGAAGGCATAAAAGAAGAAGATATAACTAAATTACTTGAAATTGCTGGCGTTGATAAATCAGGTCAGATCAGTTTGATTGATGGCAAAACTGGTGAGTTTTTTGATCGCAAAGTGACTGTTGGGTACATTTATATGTTAAAACTACATCACTTGGTTGATAACAAAATCCACGCTCGCTCAATCGGACCTTACAGTCTAATCACTCAACAACCTTTGGGTGGTAAATCGCACTTTGGTGGTCAAAGATTTGGGGAAATGGAATGTTGGGCGCTACAAGCTTATGGCGCAGCATATACATTACAAGAAATGCTTACCGTGAAATCGGATGACGTAATTGGTAGAATCAAAATCTACGAATCAATCATTCAAGGAAATCAAAACTTTACTTGCGGTATTCCTGAGTCATTCAATGTTATGATCAAAGAAGTTAGGTCATTAGGATTAAATATTGAATTAGTCGAAAAATAAAAATTAGTCGTTAGTTATCATTCGTTAGTTGCCCCAAGTTCGGTTTGACTAGCGTCCAATTACTAACGACTAAAAAAATTATAAATAATTTTTTTAAACATTATGTCATTAGGCGGAACATCTTCACATGGTTTATTAAGTCTTTCTAATCAAGCAGTTGATATAGCAGATTTTAATGCCATTAAAATTTCTATTGCTGATCCAGATAAAATTCGCTCATGGTCTTTTGGGGAAGTAACTAAGCCGGAAACCATCAACTACAGAACCTTTAAACCAGAAAGAGATGGTTTGTTTTGTGCTCGCATTTTTGGTCCAATCAAAGATTATGAATGTCTCTGCGGTAAATATAAAAGAATTAAATATAAAGGCATCGTCTGCGAAAAATGCGGCGTTGAGGTTACTTCTTCTAAAGTTAGAAGAGACAGGATGGGGCACATTGAATTGGCAGCACCCATTGCGCATATTTGGTTTTTAAAATCACTACCATCACGTCTTAGCACTTTGCTTGGGCTTACTTTAAAAATCGTTGAAAAAATTATTTACTTTGAAACTTACATCGTGGTTGACGCTTTAATGTCGCCACTCAAAGATGGCGATGTTTTGAGTGAAGATGAATATCAAAAATGCCAAGAAGAATATGGCTATGGCAGCTTTATCGCTGAAATGGGTGCGGAAGCAATTCAAAAATTATTGGCCAAATTAGATCTTAAAAAATTACAAACTGAATTAAGAGAAGAGTTGGTTGATCTAACTTCCGAACTAAAAAGAGAAAAGATTGTTAAAAGATTGAAGTTGGTTGAAAACTTTATTGAATCTGGGAATGAAGCCAAATGGATGATTATGAATGTTCTTCCGGTAATCCCGCCTGACATTCGCCCATTGGTAATGCTTGATGGTGGGCGTTTTGCTACATCAGATCTAAACGAATTATATCGACGCGTTATCAACAGAAATAATCGTTTGAGAAGATTGCTTGAGCTTGGCGCTCCGGAAATCATTATCAAAAATGAAAAAAGAATGTTACAAGAATCAGTTGACGCCTTGTTAGATAATGGTAGAAGCGGTTCAGTTGTAAAAAATGCTAATAAAAAACCTTTCAAATCTTTGAGTGACATGCTTAAGGGTAAGCAAGGTCGTTTCCGCCAAAATTTGCTTGGTAAGCGTGTGGATTATTCTGGTCGTTCAGTAATCGTTGTTGGTCCAGAATTGAAATTGCATCAATGTGGTTTGCCGAAAAAAATGGCGTTGGAATTGTTTAAGCCATTCATCTATTCCAAATTAGAACTTTACGGAAAATCTCCGTCAATCAAAGTTTCTAAGAAAATGGTTGAATCGGAAAGACCAGAAGTTTGGGATATTTTAGATGAAGTTATTAAAGAACATCCAGTATTATTAAATCGTGCACCAACTCTACATAGACTTGGTATTCAAGCTTTCGAGCCATTATTAACGGAAGGCAAAGCAATTCAATTGCATCCCCTAGTTTGCGCCGCTTTCAACGCCGACTTTGACGGTGACCAAATGGCTGTTCACGTTCCGCTTTCAATCGAAGCACAAGTTGAGTGCCGTGTTTTAATGATGTCAACCAATAACATCTTAAGTCCTGCTAACGGAAAGCCAATCATTGTTCCATCGCAAGATATTATCTTGGGTCTTTATTATCTTTCTATGGAAAATAAAGATGATAAATCAAAACCGTTTTTGATTGGTGATCGTTTTGAACTAGAGCACGCTTTATTCAGCAAGGCAGTATCTCTACACAGCAAAATCAAATATCGTTACACTTTGAAGGATAACGATGGTGAGCGGTTTTATAAAATTGTCGAGACTACACCAGGAAGAGTAATCGTTTATAACATCTTGCCAGAATGTATCAAAGGTGATTTTGAACTAGTCAATAAAGCAATGACTAAAAAAGCTGTTACTAATTTAATTGACTCTGTTTATAGAAGTTCTGGTCAGAAAGAAACTGTAATGTTCTGTGATAGAATTATGGCTCTTGGTTTTAAGTATGCTTGTAAAGCTGGAATATCTATTGGTAAGGACGATATGGTTATCCCAGAAAGTAAGGCAAAACATATTGGTGAATCTTTGGATAAAGTTAAAAAATTTGAGCAGCAATATCGCGATGGTTTGATTACTACTGGTGAGCGTTACAATAAAATCATTGATGAGTGGACTCATTGCACTGACAAAATTTCTAAAGAAATGATGAAGGCAATCTCTAGTCACAAAAATGCTAAAGATGCCAACTCAATTTATATGATGGCAGATTCTGGTGCGAGAGGTTCTGAGAACCAAATCAAACAGGTTTCTGGTATGCGTGGTTTGATGGCAAAGCCGTCTGGTGAAATTATCGAAACCCCAATCACTGCCAACTTTAAAGAAGGTTTGAGTGTGTTGGAATATTTTATTTCTGCCCACGGTGCCAGAAAAGGTTTGGCGGATACAGCTTTAAAAACAGCTAACTCTGGTTATTTAACTAGAAGATTGGTGGATGTTTCGCAAGATTGTATCGTTATTGAAGAAGATTGTGGTACTAAAGATAGTGTTGATTTGGAAGGCGTTATTGATGATGGGAGAGTTATAGTTTCTATCGGCGAACAAGTTCTTGGTCGGGTAGTTTTAGAAGATGTAAAAGTTCCGGTTAGCAATCAAGTGATTGTTAAAGCTGGAATTATGATTGATGAAAATCTTGCTGATCTTATTGAAAAAGCTGGCATCAAAACTGTTAAAGCTAGATCAGTTTTAACTTGTCAAACTAAAGGTGGTGTTTGCGTTAAATGTTATGGGCGTGATTTAGCGACTGGTGATTTAGTTAGTATTGGAGAAGCGGTTGGTGTGGTTGCGGCTCAGTCAATTGGGGAGCCTGGAACGCAATTAACGATGAGAACTTTCCACATTGGTGGTGCAGCTCTTCGTGGCGCAGAACAATCTTCAATCTCTGCTATCTCTGACGGTATTCTAAAAATCTCCAGCAAAAATAATATCATTAATCGTGATGGTAAAATTGTGGTGGTAAGCCGTAATTGTGAAATAACCATTTTGGATAAAGATCAAAATGAAATTCACAGCTATAAATTACCTTATGGTTCGGTCATCACTCATAAAAATGGTGAAGCTGTAAAGAAGGGCGATCATCTGGCTGAGTGGGATCCTTACAACATCCCGGTCGTTGCCGAAACTAATGGTGCAATCAAATACGGTGACCTATTAGAAAATGTTTCTCTTAGAGAAAAAATTGACGACTCAACTGGCATTTCCACCAAAATTATTATGGATTGGAAACAATATAGTAAGCAGGAATTAAAACCGCGCATCACTATTACCGATAATAAAGACGAAGCTAAAAAAGAATATTTGCTTTCAGTTGGAACACTAATCTCAGTTTCAAATAGTCAAGAAGTCAAAGCTGGTGATATCATCGCTAAAATTCCTAAAGAATCTTCTAAAACTAGAGATATTACTGGTGGTCTACCTAGAGTTGCTGAGTTGTTTGAAGCTCGTAAGCCTAAGAACGCTGCCGTGATGTCAGAAATTGACGGAAGAGTTGAGTTCGGGAAAGATTATAAAGTCAAAAGAAGACTTATCATCGTTCCAGAAGATGCTAGCAAAGAGCCAATTGAGTATATGGTTGCTAAAAATAAACATCTTTTTATCGGCGAAGGTGATTTCGTGAAAAGAGGCGATATTTTAGTTGATGGCAGCTTGGTTCCTCACGATATCTTGCGTATTCAAGGCATTAAAGCTTTTACAAACTTTATGGTTGGCGAAGTGCAAAAAGTTTATCGTATGCAAGGTGTAAAAATCGATGATAAGCACATCGAGGTAATTTTGAATATGATGCTTAAGCGAGTTGAAGTTATTAATCCGGGTGATACAACTTTGCTTAATGGTGAATATGTTGATCGTGATGTCTTTGAGCAGATCAATAAAAAATCTGTGGCTGAAGGTTTTAGACCAGCTGAGTCTGCACCAGTGCTTTTGGGTATCACTAAAGCATCACTACAAACTAAGTCATTTATCTCTGCTGCTTCATTCCAAGAAACCACCAAGGTTTTAACTGATGCTGCGGTTCAGGGTAAATATGATGATCTAACTGGTTTAAAGGAAAATATCATCGTCGGCAGATTGATTCCGGCTGGAACTGGTTTGATGATGGGCAAATTCAAAACAGCGGCTGCTGAAATTGAACAAGAAAAGTTATAAGTAATAAAGTTGTGAGTGGGTAGTGAGTGAATAAATGAGATTTACTTCACTTACTACTTACGGCTTATTACTTATATCTACCTATACCAATTTTCATTTTAAAAATTGCAAAAGCTAAACTACACATATTCTTTATCTTTTTGGTAAAGATTGGTAAAAAGCCTCAAGCTTTATGGTCATACAGCTTTCGTTTTTTATCAATCTTTCCTCAAAAATATTTTGAATTGTATAGGAACCTCTGAACAACTAAAACAATGTTTTAGAAAAATTGATCTTTCTGGTCTTTTTTGGCATAAATTCCATTATTTTTGGTGAAATATGGAAATATTCCACCAAAAAGTAATGAAATTTCTACTCAAAAAATCCTCAGAAAT
>CAMDOL010000026.1 GCA_945903615.1 Rickettsia typhi
TTCGCCCCTACAATAGTCATTGCGAGAAGCGTGGCAATCCAGCGAAGCGGCAATCCAGCCTTTTTTCATTTCACTTCAAAACGCATTAATTAACTAATTTTGACAATTTGAAATGTTACAAAGATAACTACAAATTGTTGTATTTTAGCCCAGAATAGACGAAGCTAGCGCCCGTATTTATGAATAAATAAGCCCTTTCCAAATAGCAAATTATTCATAAAAGCAATTTTAAATATAAAGAAGTTAATTTGTAGTTGCTAACTTTATATAAAAATATTGCTCTTGTCAATTAAAAAATAATAAAAAATGAGCAAAGTCATCATAACTTATCAGCAATGCAAAGCGGCGAGAGATTTACTTAGCTGGAAACAAGAAGATTTAAGTAAAAAAGCAGGAATCAACAAAGCAACATTGGCAAATTTTGAAAGAGGCGTAAGGAATTTAAAAGTTGATACGCTGGAAAAAATTATCGATGCCTTTGAAAAAGTTGGAATCAGATTTGAAAATGATGAAATTGCTTATGTGGTTAAGCTGTTGAAAGAAGTGAAGAAAACTAAAAAATAAATCCCTCGGTGCCAGCCGACATTTGCGAGTGCACGATTTATATTTATTAAATTTCAACAATTAAAAAATTTAAAATTTTTTACAATAAAAACAAATAAAACGAATTACTTGGAATAATTTTATGCATAAGAATTTTTTACATTCAAAGTATGGTGAACTAATAATTTTTATTTTAGGAACTCTGTTATTTTGTAGCATAACTTATGTGACAATATCTTTAATACCACAAACAACTCTTGGACTCCCTGTTTATAATCTAACGATTTCCCTTCTTGGTGGCGCTATATTTTATTTCTTTTTTACCTGGCTTCCTTTTTGGCGCAGAAAACATGCCATCAAGCCTTATAAAGAGAGATTATTTGCCAGATTATATTTTCAACTAGGTTATGTTATGCAAGAGTTATTTTTTCACTCTTTTCAATCCAAGAAAAAATTATGCCGTTATGATAATTTTATAAAATATTCCAAAATTAAAAAATTATTTTCCAAATATAAGATAGATGAAAATAATTTTGATGAGTTCCTAAAAGAATTATTTGATCCACACAGTGCTAAAAAATTTAATGCGGCGTCAAATGACATTAGAAAATTTTTAGAAGAAAACTCTACTGTCATTACTCAAACCCTCTCCAAAGAAGATTTTTCTGAGGTAATTAAAAATATAACTACCATACACCCTTTACATCACAATGAAAATGTGGGTGAATTTATAGTTAGATCTGAAACTAAAATAATAGCGATGATTGATAAAATTTATCGCTTTAGCGAATTTTTATCTAAGGAAGAAATAGAAGTTTTATCTAAGATAAGTGATCTAAAATTCTTTAGGTTATTTACTGGTTCAGAAGCAATATTTGGCACTTTATTTCCTATGAAGTTAGATACATTTCCTAATGAATGTTACGAGCTATATCTTACATCGTTTGAATTAAGAAAAATATTACCAACAAAAAATTATCAACACCTAATAAATACCTAACAAACTTTTTTATGTTCACTAAAAATCTAAACAATTAAAAAATTTAAAATTTTAACAAACACAAGGTCAGGATTGCAAAACCCGACCAGCGCCTAAACCAGCGCGGGCGTGGGTTTTAAGTTATCGTTCCGATTTTTAAATTTGTATTATAATTGAGAATTAATCAAATTTCACAGTAAAAGGTAGGTTTTGCGTAAGTCCTATAAGTTACAGATTTACCCGTGACACTGCTTATATTTCTTTCCGCTTCCGCAAGGGCAAGATTCGTTTCTGCCCACATTTCCCCAGCTTGAAGGATCGTTTGGATTGCGATTGGCAGCGGAGATGTTGGTTTTGATTGGGCTTTGAATTTGGGGTTGATTCATCAAAACCTCTTCAAAGCTTGGTGCATTTGGATCAATACGGCTGGCGAACATTTTTTGTTTGGCAGCAATTTGTTTTAGAATATCAATTTCAGCTTGTTTTTCAGAGTCCATTTTTAATTGTGAATGAGCATTGCGGCTCAGAGTTTTTTCTTCAATTTGCAACATCATCTCTTCAAATAAATTATAAGCCTCTCTTTTATATTCAATAAGCGGATCCTTTTGGGCGTAAGCACGAAGGTTGATGCTGTGGCGCAATTTATCCAGTGAACAAAGATGATCTTTCCATTCTTCGTCGAGCGTTGCTAAAAATAATTGCTTTTGCAATTGCAGCTCAATATCGCCATAAATTTGGCGGCGATGATCAAAAAGTTTTTTGGTTTCATCTTGCACCGCTTGCAAAATTTCAATATCGGAAATTCCTTCTTTTTCAGCTAAGGATTTTATATCTAATTTGAGACCATAAATTCTCTGCAACTCATTTTCGATTGCCTCCACGCCCCACTCTTCCGGATAAGCATTTTTGGCAATTTGTTTGCCGACAATATCTTCGTTAATGTCTTCACGGATTTTTTCAATCTCCCCAGAAACATCATTAGAAGTGATCAATTTGGTTCTCTTTTCAAAAATCGCTTTGCGTTGTTGATTCACCACATCGTCATATTTTATCAGATTTTTACGAATCTCATAATTGCGCATTTCAACCTTGTGCTGCGCTCTGGCCAAAGTTTTGGTGATCCACGGATGGAAAATTGCTTCGTCATCTTTTAAACCCAATCTGGAAAGCATCGCTTGCAATTTTTCAGAGCCAAAAATCCGCATCAGATCATCTTCGAGCGAGATAAAGAATTTCGATTTTCCTGGATCGCCTTGCCTTCCTGATCTTCCGCGCAATTGATTATCAATGCGGCGGCTTTCATGACGCTCGGTGCCCAAAACATAAAGCCCACCAGCATCAATGGCAATTTTTTTATCGGCTTCGATTTTCTTTTTAATTGCAGCAATTTTTTCATTCAAAAGATTTTCGTCAGTGATTTCTAAGCGTGCTTCTTCGATTAACATTTCTGGATTTCCACCAAGCATAATATCCGTGCCTCGCCCAGCCATATTAGTGGCGATAGTGATTGATCCGGGAATGCCAGCACCAGAAATTATATGCGCTTCTTTTTCGTGATATTTGGCGTTTAAAACTCTGTGAGGAATTTTGTGGGCGGTTAAAAGTTTGGATAAGTGCTCAGATTTCTCAATGCTGATTGTGCCTACAAGCATTGGCTGCTGACGCTTATGACAATCTTCAATCACCTTTACAATCGCCTTATATTTTTCAACTTCGTTTTTATAAATCGCATCATCTTCATCGATTCGTGAAACGCTGCGATTGGTTGGAATTTCTACAACTTTCAAACCATAAATCTCTTCAAACTCAATGGCTTCGGTGCTTGCCGTTCCTGTCATTCCAGCTAATTTTTTATAAAGACGGAAATAATTTTGAAAAGTAATTGAAGCTAAAGTTTGATTTTCATTTCTAACTCGCACTTTTTCTTTGGCTTCCAAAGCTTGATGCAAGCCATCGGAAAACCTTCTGCCTTCTTGCATTCTACCAGTGAATTCGTCGATGATAATTACCGAATTATCCTTAACGATGTAATCAATTTCATCTTTAAAAAGTTTATGTGCCTTGAGTGCTTGGTTGATGTGATGAACCAAAGAAATGTTGTGGATATCATAAATTCCCGAATCTTCAGCAATCAAGCGGTTTTGTTTGAGAAGTTTTTCAATGGTTTCAATACCTTCTTCGGTCAAAAAAACATTACGCTCTTTTTCTTCCATCTGAAAATCAACATCTTTTAAAAGTGGAATCAAGCGATTGATATCTTCATAAAGTTTAGAATTATCATCAGTTGGTCCAGATATGATTAGCGGGGTTCTCGCCTCATCAACTAGAATAGAATCGACTTCATCTACAATCGCAAAATGATGATTTCTTTGTGCCATATCGGAGGTGGCAAATTTCATATTGTCGCGCAAATAATCAAAACCAAGCTCATTATTTGTGGCATAAGTTATATCACAATTATAAGCCGCTTTTCTTTGTGCGTCGTTCAAATCATTAATCACACAACCAACTGAAAGACCCAAAAATTCATGAATTTTCCCCATCCAAGAAGCATCGCGTCTTGCCAAATAATCGTTGGTAGTTACCACATGAACACCTTGCTCGGTTAAAGCATTTAGATAGCACGGTAAAGTTGCCACCAAGGTTTTGCCCTCGCCCGTTCTCATCTCAGAAATTTTGCCGCAGTGTAAAATCATTCCGCCGATCAACTGCACATCAAAATGGCGCATTCCCAAAACTCGTTTGGAAGCCTCTCTGACAACAGCGAAGGCTTCGCACAAAATTTGATCGAGCGTTTCACCATTTTTCAAACGGTTTTTAAATTCAACTGTTTTAGCTTGCAGCTCTTGGTCAGAAAGGCTTGAAATTGCTGGCTCAAAAGCATTAATTTTTTCAACATTTCCAGCCAAAGATTTGATAACCCGATCATTGACCGAGCCAAAGATTTTTTTTGCAATAAAGCCAAACATTGTGTTTTTCAGATTGTTGTGATTTGAGGAAGCTGGGGATAATAGTTAGTGTTGATTAAAAAATCATTAATAATTTAACCTTGTCTTTTCCGCCAGCCCTTCCTAAAATCCGCCACTTCGTTGTTAATTTAAAATCAATCAAACCAATGTCCAAACAACTCGGTGTTTTTTCTCTCACTCCCAAACAAATCGTTGCTGAATTAAACAAATATATTGTTGGTCAAGATGACGCCAAAAAAGCAGTAGCAATTGCACTTAGAAACCGCTACAGACGCAAGCTGGTCGCCAGCCCAATGCGCGAAGAAATTGTGCCAAAAAATATTTTAAGCATTGGTCCAACTGGCGTGGGTAAAACTGAAATTGCCCGACGATTAGCCAAATTAGTTGGGGCGCCATTTATCAAAGTTGAGGCAACAAAATTTACCGAGGTCGGTTATGTTGGTCGCGATGTTGAATCCATCATTCGTGATTTAATTGAAGTGGCGGTGAAAATGACTCGCACTGAAATGAAAAAGAAAATTGCCAATGAAGCAGAGGAAAAAGCTCGCGCCCGAGTTTTATTGGCTTTAGTTGGAGCCGAAGCTTCTGTCGAAACCAGAGAAAAATTTTCTCAAATGCTTGCAAAAGGTGAGTTAGATGATCGAGAAATTGAAATTGAAGTTTCTGAAAATTCTTCCAATTCATTTTCTTCAACCCTTGATTTGCCTGGTGCGATGGTGGGAATGATTAATATTGGCGAAATTATTGGCAAGGCAATTGGTGCGGACAAAACCAAAAAAGTGAAAATGACCGTCGCCAAAGCCCTAAAAACAACAATCGAGGAAGAAAGCGCCAACTTGCTTGATGAAGAGCAAATTGTGCAAACCGCAGTTCAAAATGTTGAGGAGGATGGAATTGTTTTTATCGATGAGATCGACAAAATTTGTGCCAAAAACAGCTCAAGCCGCGGCGGCGATGTTTCCCGTGAAGGCGTACAACGAGATTTATTGCCACTTGTCGAAGGAACAACAGTTAACAGCAAATATGGAGCGATCAAAACCGATCACATTTTGTTCATCGCTTCGGGTGCTTTTCACATTTGCAAACCTTCGGATTTATTGCCAGAATTACAAGGTCGCTTCCCAATTCGTGTTCAATTAAAACCACTAACCGAAGCTGATTTGGTGCGGATTTTAAAAGAACCAGAATCAAGCCTAATCAAACAATATGTTGCGTTAATGGCGGTCGATAATGTGAAGCTGGATTTCAACGATGAAGGCATTAACGAGATTGCCAAAATTGCTTATAAGGTGAATGGCGAGGTTGAAAATATTGGCGCCAGAAGACTTTATACTTTGCTAGAAAAAATCTTGGAAGAGGTTAGTTTTGCTGCGGGCGATACTAAAAAAAGTAGCAAAATTTTGATTGATAAAAAGTATGTCGATAATCATTTAGGAGATTTAGCCAATGGCAAAACTGATTTATCGAAATTTATTTTATAATCTATGCAACTAGCAAATGAGCTTGCCAAAGCTGCAAGTTTAGTCGAAAAAAGAATGCTGGAACTATTACCAAACCCACAAAAACTTTCTGATTCAAAATTGGCTTTGGCAATGAATTATAGCGCGCTTACCAAAGGCAAAAGGATTCGCCCTTTTTTAACTCTTACCACCGCCAATATCTTTGCCAATATCTTTGGTGTCAATAGCGATTTGGCTAATAGGGATGTAATTTTAGATGTGGCTGCGGTTTTAGAATTTATTCATATCTATTCTTTAATTCACGATGATTTGCCAGCAATGGATGATGATGATTTTCGTCGTGGCGAGCCAAGTTGTCATAAAAAATTTGATGAGGCAACGGCAATTCTGGCTGGCGATTCGCTTTTAACTTTTGCCTTTGAAATTTTATCCGATCAAAAACTAAAAATTTCTAGCGATATTAAATGCAAATTGATCAACAACATCGCTCAGGCAATTGGCTTTGAAGGTATGGCTGGAGGACAAATGCTGGATTTAGAAGCACAGAATAAAACTTTAAGCCAAGAGCAAATTTTTAAACTTCATCATTTAAAAACCGGCAAGATGCTTATCGCCGCAACTGAAGCTGGGGCAATTTTGGGCGGCGCTAATGACGAACAGAAAAATGCCCTACTTAATTATGGAACAAATATTGGACTGGCTTTCCAAATCAAAGATGACCTTTTAGATTTTGAAGAACACCAATTACAACCCAAAACCAAACCTGATCCAGCCAGCATCGTTAATTTGATTGGTCCAAAAGCCGCTTTGGAAAAACTAAATTCACTCAAAGAACAAGCCATTTTAGATTTAAGAATATTTGATGAAAAAGCGGATTTGCTGCGTGATCTAGCGGTTTTTATCGTTAAAAGAAAGAGCTAATACCATTTCGAATCTATAATGCGTGATATAGGCAAAATATTTTAAGTCAAAAATTATTACAAAAATCGCCTCTGTATCAGGATATACAGCAAGATTTTTGTGATGATTTTTGGCTTAAAAGATGAAGCATATATCATGGATTATAGGTTGGAAATGGTATAACCTGCCAAACCTTGAATCTTTAAAATATTCTGCCATTATTCGCCTCCCGATCTGACGCACCAACAACATTTAATAAATATGTCAACTTTCGCCGCACTTTCTTATTTAACTTCTTCCGCGCTTTTTATTTTAGCAATCTACGGTCTGGCATCGCCAAAAACCGCTAGAAATGGCAATTTATTTGCTGTAGCAGGAATGGTCTTGGCAATTTTAACCACCTTATCTTTACCAATGGTTGAACATAAATTGCTAATTTTATTAGCAATTATAATTGGCGGATCAATCGGCAGCTTTATTGCTTTAAAAGTTAAAATGACCGCAATGCCGCAATTGGTTGCCGGCTTTCACTCATTGGTTGGTTTGGCTGCGGTTCTAATTGCATCAGCCGCACTTTGGATGCCAACCTCTTTTGGAATTTTTGAAGATAACCAAATCAAAACTTCGAGCCTGATTGAACTTGGACTTGGAATGATAATTGGCGCTATCACATTCTCTGGCTCAATTGTTGCCTTTCTAAAATTAAATGGCAGCTTTCCAGCTGGCTTTAAAATCAAAAATCAAAAAAGATCTGGCATTATTTTAGGCGGTGGCATTTTGTTTTTTTTACTTCTCTTTTTCATCTCTGGATCAAAATTCTTATTCATAATTTTAGCCCTCGCTGCTTTTGCACTCGGCGTGTTTTTAATCGCCCCAATTGGCGGTGCCGATATGCCCGTTGTGGTTTCAATGCTCAACTCTTATTCAGGATGGGCAGCTAGCGGCGTTGGTTTTACTTTAGGAAATGCCCTGCTAATTATCACCGGTGCTTTGGTTGGAGCCAGCGGCGCAATCCTTAGTTACATTATGTGCAAAGCGATGAACCGCTCAATCTTTAATGTTATTTTTGGCAGCTTTGCTGATAAAAAAGCTGACGATGAAAACAAAGAAGTAAAAGAACAAAAACCAATCCGACAAGGTAGCGCTGAAGATGTGGCGTTTTTAATGAAAAATTCTTCTTCAGTAATTATTGCTCCCGGATACGGAATGGCAGTTGCTGGAGCGCAGCACGCCGTTGCTGAAATGGCGCATCTATTAGAAGCGGCAGGAGTAAAAGTGAGATACGCCATTCACCCAGTTGCCGGCAGAATGCCTGGCCATATGAATGTTCTTTTAGCAGAAGCTGGCGTTGATTATGAAAAAGTTTTAGAACTAGAAGAAATCAACAGTGACTTCAAAAACACCGATGTGGTTTATGTTATCGGCGCGAACGACACTACCAATCCTGCCGCTAAAACCGATAAAACCAGCCCAATTTATGGAATGCCAATTTTAGATGTTGCCAGTGCCGCCACCGTTGTCTTCGTAAAACGCTCAATGGCAAGCGGCTATGCTGGCGTTGAAAATGAACTTTTCTTTAGACCCAATACTATGATGGTTTTTGGTGATGCTAAAAAAGTTAGCGAAGCAATTGTCAAAGAATTAGCAAATTAAAAATTACATTTATGGTCACAACAATAACTACAAAAAAACCAGAAATTCCGAAAAATGCTGATTTTGCTATCTATATAGATTTTCAGAAAGACGCCGCTAATCCACAAAGAATATTTCAAACAGCTGATGCTTTAATTAGGGCATTTCAAAAACTAGACAAGTCTTTGTGCTCAACGATTGATTCTAGAATTTCACCAATAATGATGCTGGAAGAAGTCGAAACCGGTTCTTTAAAAATATGGCTAAAAAATGCCTTAGAAGCGGCAGACGATCAAGCACTTAAAGAGTTAGATTGGAAACCATTAGTTGGTAAATATTTAGTAAAAGCAAAATACCTGATAATTGACTTTTTAAACAAAGGACAAAAAAATGAAAATAAAGAGGGCTTGCTTGAATTATCAAAAAAAATAAAAGAAATCGCACAAGAAACAGACGTAAGACATTTACCAGATTATAGAGCTCCTAATATTCTTGAGCTTTCAGAATCAATAAGAGAAATTTCTGCTGCAAAAGTTTTTTTAGATAAACAAGACAAGCTGCAATATATAGGGGATTACAGGGGTGAAAAATATATTAATTTTGATCTATCAATTGAATGGACACCAGAAGATTTTGAGGATTTATTAACTAGTGAAGTTGTGGAATATCCAGAGCTGACTATGATTCTAGCAGTAAAAAAACCTGACTACCTAGCAAACTCTTCTTGGGAACTGAGGCATGGGAAGAAAAAAATTACCGCCAAAATAGAGGATGAAAATTGGTTAAAAGAATTTCAAGATCGTAAGAAAGATGTAAGGCCAGGTGATGCTCTGAGGTGCAAAGTAAAACAAACAATATCTTACGGATTTGATAACGAGTTAATAGCAGAAAAATATTCAATTACTAAAGTTGAAGAAATCTTGGAAGATAAATACAAACAAATGGATTTATTTGAAGAGGTAAAATAATCCTCCCTAACCTTAATCAATAAATAATATGAGAATTAACGCCAATTCCCTTCGTGTCGGAAATGTAATTGAATATCAAAATGGTCTGTGGGTCTTGCTTAAAAGAGAGCATGTGAAACCTGGAAAAGGCGGCGCTTATATTCAAGCCGAACTAAAACACATTACTAACGGCACCAAAACCAATGTGCGTTTTATTTCGTCAGAAGACATTGAAAAAGCCCATATGGAATTTAAAAACTTTCAATATCAATATATGGATGGCGATGATTTGGTGGTGATGGATATGGAAAATTTTGAACAGCTCAACTTCAACAAAGAATTGCTTGGTGATGCTTTGCCATTTTTGCAAGATGAAATGATGGTTAAAGTTGAATTTTGCAACGACAAAGCAATCACTGTTTCATTGCCTGAAACTGTAACTCTGGAAATCACCAGCGCTGACGCAGTTGTTAAAAATCAAACTGCCAGCTCTTCTTACAAGCCGGCAATCCTAGAAAACGGAGTTCGTGTCATGGTTCCGTCTTTCATAGAATCTGGCGATAGAATTATCGTCAGAACCGAAGATGCAACTTATGTTGAAAGAGCAAAAAAATAAATTTTCCAGCTGATCAATATTCACCAATATGGACTTATCTGCCAATTATTTTCTCTTATTTTCTGACAGCCTAATCGCCGCCTTGATTTTACCCGTTAGAAGCGAGGCAGCGATTTATGCTATGGTGATTTTTAAACAATATAACCAACATTTAATTTTCTTCATCGCATTATTTGCCAGCGTTCTTGGCTCTTTGATTAATTGGTGGATCGGCACCAAATTACAAATCTTGAAACGCACCACGGCGTTAAAAAACAAAGCGACCGAAATTCAAAATGCCGAAATAAAATGGGATAAATATTTGGTTTGGCTTTTACTTTTGTCGCCATTAAAAATTCTTGGCAACCCTTTATCTTTATTGGCTGGATTTTTAAATACCAATTTCAAAAAATTTCTAACGATAATCTTTCTCAGCAAATTTATTTATTATTTTTGGCTAATTTATTTTTCCGATCTTAACTGAACCACAGTGAAAACCCGTGCCCAGGCTCACCACCGAATATCTAAATTTTAAAAAACTTTCTCCCGATTCACTTTTATTTTGCCGCTTGGGTGGTTTTTATGAGCTGTATTTTGAAGATGCAATTGTCGCCGCAAAAGCTCTCAACATTTCTTTAAATTACAAAAAAATTGCTAATCAAAAAATTCCGACTTGCGGATTTCCGATTAATTCTCTGAAGATTTTTAGCAATAAACTTTTGCAATTGGGTTTCAAAATTACTATTGCCGAACAATTTATTGATCCAGACAATCCCAAGAAAATAACTCGCCAAATCAATAAGATTCTAACTCCCGGAACTTTTGTGGACGACGAGGTGATGGGTGAACAAGAAAATATCTTGCTTGCAATTGTCCAAAAAAATCAAAAACTAGATTTGTGTTTTGGCAATATTTTGCTTGGTGATTTTTATGTTGATGAAATTGAGGTAAGTCAAATTCATCAACATTTAGAAACCATAAGACCAGCTGAAATTCTGCTTGAAGACAAATCAATTATTGACCCAATATTTCATTCGCAAATTACTTTCTATCAACCAAATTCTGATTTTAGATTCGACAATCAAACTTTTAAAACCTTGAGCCAACATCACAATTTGGCTCTGAGAAACATTTTTGCCTATGTCGATTCCATCCACAATTTTGGCGTCTCCAAGCATTTTAGAATTCATCAATATCAAAACCCCAAATATCTCAAAATTGATAACCAAACTATTAATAATTTAGAACTCAGAAAAATTATCAAAATTATTGATCAAACTAATTGTGAAATTGGCAAAAGATTTTTGCAGTCGTCGGTTTTGAAGCCCCTTGCTGACGCCGAGAAAATTAATAATCGACTTGATGGTGTAGAATTTCTGACCAAACAATCCGGACTTCTAAGACAGCTAAAAAATTATTTAAAAGATTTGCCCGATTTAGAAAAATTAATTGGCAAAATAATGATTACTAAAAATAGCAGCATAAGTGATCTAACCTTAATTCTAAAGGCTCTACAACTGGGAGTTAAAATTAATGAAATTTTGTTTTGGCAAAATAATTCTAAAAAAGCGCCGCTGATTTTTGGCGAAATCAGAAAAAAACTATTTGCTGATTTTGGGTTGATAAATTTTCTAGATCGAGTTTGGAATGTCAGAGAAATTAAGATTGGATTTAATCCTAAATTAGATAATTACAAAACATTTCAACAAGAAATTATCCAGAAAATTTATCAACTTAAAATCAAATATCAAAATCAAAGCAAAATTAAAAATTTAGAAATTGAATCTCACTCACTGCTTGGTTTTTATTTTGAAATCAAACGCAATAAAGCCAGCAAAATCAACATTCCTGAAGAGTGGCAATTGCTACAAAATTTGAATAATTCAATTCGCTTTTCATCGGCGGAACTGAAAAATTATCAACTAGAAAATGCTAATTTAGAAGCAAAAATTAAAACTTTAGAAAATGAAATTCTGCAACAATGCGCTCAAAAAATTATGCAATATTTTAGAGAAATTAAAGGCAGCTGCAAAGCCATTGGCGCTTTGGACTTATTAATTTCTTTTGCTACTTTGGCAATTGATAAAAGTTATGTAAAACCGATTATACATAACCAAAATCTAATCAAGATTATCGCTGGCAAACATTTTATTAATCAAAACTTTGCCACCAATGATTGTGTGCTGGATAAGGAAAAAATCTGGCTCATAACCGGCGCTAATATGGCTGGCAAAAGTACATTTTTAAAACAAAATGCTTTGATTGTAATATTGGCACACACCGGCTGTTTTGTGCCTGCTTCTCTTGCCAAAATTGGAGTTAGAAAACAAATTTTTTCTAAAATGTTAGTGAGTGACAATCTATCAAAAAATCAGTCCAGCTTTATGGTTGAGATGTTACAAATTGCAGATATTTTGAATAAGGCTGATGAAAATTCTCTGATTATAATTGACGAATTATGCCAAACCACCAATGCGGTTGAGGGCGAAAAAATTGCTTTTAGAATCATAAAATATTTGCTCAAACACAATAAATCACCAACCTTAATTAGCACTCATCAGCCAAATTTAGCCAACAATTGTCAGAATCTGACGAATATTATTTGTAAAAGAATTAACGAAAAGCATATAATAGCAAATGGCATAGCCAAAGAATCTTCAGCAATTAAGATTGCTGAACAAATATTGCCAAAATGAAAATCTAATAAGATGATTTCCAAATTCTTATCCACCATTTTTTTAATAGCATCTATTTCTCAAAACAGCTTCGCCAAAGAATATAATCACGGCTATATTGGTAAGTCACAATTTGATATTACCGAGAGCCGCTTCAATTTATTCGATACTGGCAGCAAGTGCAAATACCACTTTAATGACATTCATTTTCATCCTCGCGATTTCACTATGCACGGCAGCAGCCTGTCAGAAATTTGGCAAAATTCTAATCAGAATTGCGTTGATAAGATTTTACTAAATTCTCTACCACTCCTTGAACATTGGTCCGATAGTGCCAAGAAGCGCCTCACATACTACACCGATGATAAATCAAAATTTTATTGGAACACAATTATTTTGATTATCTGATTGAAAAATCTTTAAAAAAATAAATTTATTTATGAAGTGCCCTTTTTGTGGAAATTTAGAAAGCCAAGTTCGCGATAGCCGCATCTCTGATGATGGCGAAGCAGTTAAAAGAAGGCGTTATTGCCCAGACTGCGATTCACGATTTACCACTTTTGAGCGGGTACAATTGCGTGAAATTATGGTGGTGAAAAAAAATGGTGATAAGAAAATTTTTGATTCTGAGAAATTAAAAAAATCCATCGAAATGGCAGTTAGAAAACGCCCAGTGAGCCCTTTGCAAGTCGATAAACTTGTCAACAACATTGTCAAAAAATTAGAGACTGAGGGCGAAGCAGAAATTTCCTCCAGCAAAGTTGGGGATATGGCTTTAAAAGCTCTAGAAGGGATGGATAAAGTTGCGTTCGTGCGCTTTGCTTCAGTTTATAAAAACTTTGAAAAGACCGAAGATTTCCGCGAATTTATTAAAAAAATTGCTAAATCTGCGGAATAGATGAATCAGAAAAAAATCCTACAAATTTATATGGAGGCTGGCGTGGATGAAATTATTTCAGAAACACCAATTAATCGCTTAATGCGTCAAATTATTAATGAGAAAATTGAAAATCTTGAGCCAAAAATTCTGCCCAATCAAAATTCTGGGCAAAATATAACCAACAAAATCAACACCTTTGATGCCATTTCTAAATTAGCTCAAAGAACACAAAACTCGCCAATGAATAATATTGAACAACAACCTTTGGTTGCAATAAAAGAAATTATTGCCACCGCTCAAAAAATGGCTGAGGCCGCCACAAGCCTGACAGAGCTGGAAAAAGCCGTACGAAATTTTGATGGTTGCTCACTCAAAAAAATGGCGACCAACACCGTTTTTGCTGATGGAAACCCTAAATCACAAATAATGATTATTGGCGAAGCACCCGGAAATCACGAAGATTTGCAAGGCATTCCTTTTTGCGGTGATAGCGGAAAATTGCTCAATGAAATGTTCAAAGCTATTGGTTTTAAACGGGAAAATCTCTACATCACCAACACTTTATTCTGGCGCCCACCAGGAAATAGAAGACCAACCGAAGATGAGCTTTTAATGTGCAAACCTTTCGTTGAAAAACACATCGCTTTGATGCAGCCCAAATTAATTGTGCTGATGGGCGCAACCGCAATGGCAGATGTGCTAAAAATTCACGAACCAATTAGTAAAATGTGTGGCAAATTTTTTGATTACCAAAACCAATATTTGCAAACCCCAATCAAATCCACCGTGCTTTTCCATCCATCCTATTTGATGCGACAATCTTCTAAAAAAAGAGAAACTTGGTTGGATTTATTGGTGATTAAGGAATTTTTGGGGAAATAATTTATGCAGATTAAATTGGATTTATTTGCAGCAAACAAATTATTATCGGAAGAAATAAAAGATGACACGGACAAAGTTAATTCTATGTGGAGTAGCAGTATATTGATTAGCAAAACCAATTATTTACTTCACACAGATTATAAGATTGCAGACAATTATTCAGGGATAGAAAAAGATACTTAGCGAGAGAGGCTTCATAAAATCAATGAAAAAAACTTCTGAAGATG
>CAMDOL010000027.1 GCA_945903615.1 Rickettsia typhi
TGGCAATTGCCCAGAACGAAGCATTGCTTCAGATTTAACAAGGTTTGGGGGAGAAACTTCGGTGCAACCAAACTCAGTTGCAACATCGAGCATAAAGTTTGACAAAGCCCTTTCCAATTTTGCCAACCCACCACTTAGGGTTGAAAAACGAGAGCCGGACATTAAAGCTGATTGTTCAAAATCTAACTGCTCCAAACCTTCGCCAATTTCAAAATGTTGTTTTGGCGTAAAATGAAACTGAGGAATTTCACCCCATTTTTCAACTTCTTGATTATCATTTTCATCTTTCCCAACTGGGACGGAAGAATCAGGGATATTTGGGATATTGCAAATATAACTACTGAAAGGTTTTGGAGTATAGTTTTTTAGTTCATTCTCTAAATTTATAATTTTTCGTTCACAATCTTTTAATTTTATATATTTTTCCATATCGGATATATCTGCTGTAGATGCATATTGTAACGCCTCACCTCGTTCTTGCTGTAGTTTTTTAATCTTTGTCGAAATGCCAGTTTGAAAATTTCTTGCTGTAATCACAAAATTAAGAGTTGAGCTATCATCAAAAAATTCTTTTTGTATTTTTTTTATTTCCTGGTCAATGCTTTTTGAAGTTTCTGATAAACTTTCAATACTACCACCATTTCTTTTTATGTTTGCTATTTCAGAAGCTATAAGGTTTTTTCTGCCTTGAAGCTCTTGAATTTCAGATATAATTTTTTTTCTCTCATCATCAAAATATATTATGTCTGAAGCATTAATTTCTTGTCCGCGATTTTGCATCGCCGCATCAAAAGCTTCAGGATTTTCTCTGATCCATTTAATATCTAACATTGATTTTACCCAGTTGGTGGTTTAGATTTGAAAACGGGAATTCTCACTAACCTTCAAAAATTTTCAATCAATATTTCATGCTCTTCAACTCGATCAATCTTTCGCAAGAATTAATTAAATATAATTCACCAAGTGGTGCAGACCTTGCTGTTCCTGAATTCTTGGCCAAAATTTTAGGACAAGTTGGTTTTAATCAAAATCATATTTTAGGATTTGATGGCGATAATTCTTATCCAGTCATTAATTTACATTCCGTTTATAATCCCAGCAATTCCACAAATGTAATTTATTTTGCTGGGCATTTTGATGTGGTGCCAACTGGTGATGAAAATTTGTGGAAACACCCACCTTTCGCTGCCGAGATTATTGATGGAATTTTATATGGTCGTGGCGCGGTAGATATGAAGCCCGCCATTGCTGCTTTTATTGTTGCCGCAGCACAATTCATCAAAGAACATCCTAAACCTAATTTTGGAATTGGGCTTTTATTAACTGGCGATGAGGAATCTGATGGAATTAACGGCACCAAAAAAATGTTGGAATGGATGCAAAAAAATAATCATCCAATTTCCGCCTGCATTGTTGGCGAACCAACTAATCCAAATAAATTGGGCGAGATGGTGAAAATTGGGCGGCGTGGCTCTATTAGTTTCGAGCTGAAAATTATCGGCAAACAAGGTCACATCGCTTATCCAGAAAATTTTAATAATCCCAACACAACTATAGTTAATGTTTTGAAATTATTGAAAGATTACAAACTTGATTCTGGCAATGAATTTTTTGATCCGTCAAATTTAGAAGTAACCAATATCGCCACTAAAAATATTGGTGGAAATGTTGTGCCAAAAGAAGTTGTGACTAATTTTAATATTCGTTTTAATGACGAACAGACTTCAAAAAGTTTAATTGAGTGGGTGAAATATGTTTGCGATAAAGCGGCTGGACAAGGGGATTTATCTTACCAATTAACTTATAAAATAAGTGGTGAATCCTTTATCACCAAACCCGGATTTTTAAGCGAAATTGTTGTTAATGCCGTTAAAAAAGTTACCGGTTTGACTCCAATTCTAAGCACAACCGGCGGCACTTCCGATGCCAGATTTATTAAAGATTTTTGCCCAGTTGTTGAATGTGGCCTAATCAACAAAACTGCTCATCAAATCGATGAAAATGTTGCAGTTGATGATATTGGAAAATTAGAGAAAATTTATTATACAATTTTGGAGAATTATGCTCAAAGATAAATTTCACTGGATAATCGCAACTGGTCTTGGAGTAGGTAAAATTCCCTTCGCACCAGGAACTTTTGGCAGTTTATTAGCAGTTTGGATTTGGGTGATTGTTAATTATTATTATTTTATATTTTTTAATTCTTTTGTTGCAAATTTAATAATGTGGCTTGCCATCATTATTTCCACATTTTTTATCGGCATTAAATCAGCAGAATTTTACTGTAACAAATATCAAAAAAAAGATGCTGGTGAAGTTGTGATTGATGAATTTTGTGGGCAATGGATTGCCATATTTATTTCTTGTTTGTCATCGGGAGTAATTGGATATAAAATGCAAACCATAACTAAACCATATTTTATCAGCATTTTATTATCTTTTATTTTGTTTAGATTTTTTGATATTTTTAAACCGTGGCTGATTGGAAAAGCCGATAAAAATGTTAGCGGAGGTTTGGGGGTAATGCTTGACGATGTCTTGGCAGGAATATTTGCTGGGTTAACTTTTGTTTTATTTAAAATAGTTTTCTCCTTTTAAAATATTTTGAATTTTATAAAACCATAATTACTATAATTCCCCTCAAATTAGTCATTAGCAATTAATCATTAGTCATTATCAATGGATCCAATCTTTCTCGAATATTTCTTCACCGCTTTAAATATCGTTGGCAAAATACTTTTAGTGGTCTTGCCTTTGGTTGGTGGCGTGGCTTATTTAACATTGATGGAACGCCGCGTTATCGCTGCAATGCAACTGCGAAAAGGACCAAATGTAGTTGGTGCTTTTGGGCTTTTGCAACCACTTGCCGATGGTTTAAAGCTAATGCTCAAAGAAGTTATTTTGCCAACAGCTTCCAACAAAATTCTTTTTTTACTTGCTCCTTTTATCACCTTTCTTCTTGCTCTGGTTGCTTGGGCAGTAATTCCCTTTAGTGAAACTTGGGTGATTGCCAATATTAATGTTGGAGTGATGTATCTTTTAGCAACTTCATCGCTTGGCGTTTATGGTATCATCATCGCTGGCTGGGCTTCAAATTCTAAATATGCTTTTTTAGGCGCCATCCGCTCATCTGCTCAAATGATTTCTTACGAAGTTTCAATTGGACTAATCATCATCACTGTTATTCTTTGCGTTGGTTCACTTAATTTAACTGATATTGTTTTAGCCCAAAAAAATCACTGGTTTGCTGTTCCTTTATTTCCAATGTTTATCGTCTTTTTTATCTCAGCATTAGCTGAAACCAATCGTCTACCATTCGACTTGCCAGAAGCTGAATCTGAGCTAGTTGCTGGCTATAATGTTGAATATAGCTCGATGCCATTTTCAATGTTTTTTTTGGGCGAATATGCCAATATGATTTTAATGTCAGCCACCACTTCAGTTTTATTTTTAGGCGGCTGGTTGCCACCGTTTGATAATTTTATTTTCAACTTTATTCCTGGCGTGATTTGGTTTTTACTCAAAATCACTTTCCTATTATTCTGCTTCATCTGGGTGCGCGCCACCTTACCTAGATATCGCTATGACCAACTTATGCGTCTGGGCTGGAAAGTATTTTTACCAATCTCATTAATTTGGGTGGTTGGTGTGTCCGCTTATATTGTTTTTTATTCTTAAATTATGCTTAAAAAAATTATTCCTATTTTTTCCTCTTGGGCATTAAAAGAAGTTTTGTGCGGGATGGCTTTGACGCTTCGCTATATGTTTAAGCCAAAAGTCACTATCAACTATCCTTTTGAAAAAGGTCCAATTAGCCCAAGGTTTCGCGGTGAACATGCTTTGCGTCGCTATCCAAACGGCGAAGAAAGATGCATCGCTTGCAAACTTTGCGAAGCAATTTGTCCAGCTCAGGCAATTAAAATTGAAGCTGAGGAAAGAGCGGACGGAAGCAGAAGAACAACGGTTTATGATATTGATATGATCAAATGCATCTATTGCGGCTTGTGTCAAGAAGCTTGTCCGGTTGATGCCATCGTTGAAGGGCCAAATTTTGAATTCTCCACTGAAAATCGTGAAGAACTTTATTACGACAAAGCAAAACTTTTATCCAACGGCGATCGCTGGGAATATGCTTTGAAGAAAAATATTGAAGCAGACATCGAATATAGATAACGCCATTTTAACCTCAAAACACCAAATTTAAGCAAAGTATTTTTGAGGTTAAATTGCATAACCACTTAACAATAAATTTATCAAAATGTTTTTAGCAGATATAACTTTTTATTTATTCTCAGCGGTTTTGTTGGCTTCAGCTTTAGTTGTGGTTTGCACCAAAAACACCATTTACTCAGTAATGTTTTTAATCTTAGCTTTTTTTAATGCTGCGGGATTATTTATTTTGCTTGGCGCTGAATTTTTAGCAATGCTAATAGTTATTGTCTATGTTGGTGCTATTGCAGTTTTATTTTTATTTGTGGTGATGATGCTCAATATTGATAACAAACCAAAAGTTAAAAAAGGTTTTAACGCTTATTTGCCATTAACTATCTTAATTGCCGGTATTCTATTTATCGAAATATGCATCTTAACTCAAGGCTCAACAATTCTTTTTGGAACAGCCACAATAAAATCTTTACCAACTCCCGATAACATCTCCAATACCAAAGCTATTGGCAATGTTTTGTATACAACTTTCGCTTATCCATTCCAATTAGCAGGAATGGTTTTGTTTGTAGCAATGATTGGTGCAATTGTTTTAACTTTAAGAGATCAAGATCGCTTTATTAAAAAACAAAATATTGGTCAGCAAGTTGCTCGAGAAAAATCTGATTCAGTTAAATTAGTAAAAGTCACTTCTGGTCAGGGAATAAATATTTAATAATTAAAAATATGCTCAATATAACAATAAGCCACTTCCTATTTCTCTCCACTGCCCTTTTCTGCATTGGTCTTGCGGGAATGTTTGTCAATCGCAAAAACATAATTTCCTTGTTGATGTCTTTAGAATTAATGCTTTTGGCGGTTAATATTAATTTTGTTGCCTTCTCTTCTTATCTTCATGACTTAACTGGACAAATCTTTGCCATTTTTGTCTTAACTATTGCTGGCGCCGAAGCTGCAATTGGCTTGGCAATTCTGGTTATCTATTATAAAAATAAACACAATATTGAAGTAGAAGAAATTTCAATTATGAAGGGCTAATGAAAATTATTTTCAGGTTTTTTTTACTAATTCTTTTTCTTATTTTTCCTCTTCACAATTCCCACTCTGACGACAACACAAAAATTTTATCTTGCGATATTTCTTCTGACGAAACTTCTTATCTGTTGGATCAAGTCAAAGTTGATAATAAACCACAAATTCGCTCAATGGATGATTGCAAAAAAGCCAATCGTACTTTTTTTGCCAAAATTATCGACATCAACCCCAATTATTTTGAATTTGCTTCTAACAATTTAAGAGATGATGAAGTTTTTATTAGTAAGTTTGTCACCAACAATCCCAGCATTCTCAAATATGCCTCCTCGCGTCTAATTAGTGATCGCTCTTTTATGTTCAAAATGGCAAGGATTTATCCAGATGCTTTGAAATATGCCTCTCCAAAACTAACCAATAATAAAGAATTTATAACTGCAATGATTAAAATTAATGCAAAGAATTTTGCTTATGCTTCAGATCGTCTTCAAGATGATGAGGTCATTGCTTTGTTGGCTCTAAAGAATAGTGGCAAGATGTTAAAATACGCCTCACCAAGATTGCAAGATGATAAAAAAGTAGTAACTCAAGCAATTCAGTCTTATAGCCTAGCAATAAACTTTGCTTCCGAAAAATTACAAAAAGATCCACAAATCAAAAAACTCTCTGACCAAATTAATTATAGTTTTATCAATAATTTTGATTCTTTTCTTAAGGAAAATTATGGAGGATTAAATGTTGGCCCCGAAGGATCTAGAGGTTATCACATTGTTAATATGGCAAAATTTTTTCCTGACAAACAAATCACCTACCATCCTTATGTTACCAAGTGGGGGCAAGTTTATAAAAATGGCGTTGAAACTGATGAAATTAGGTTGACAACCAAAAGCGTCAATGATGGCGGATGGAAGGTTGATTTTGCTGAATATCCAGAACTTATCGAAGCAATTGAAAATATTTTTGTCACTAATGGTGTTGATCACAACACCATTGAAGGTCTCAATGCTGTTTCTTTGTGGATAATTTCTAACAAACCAAAAGTTATCGCTTTTGATTTGTATTTGCTCAGACAAATTGATAGTAGATATTTAAAATCTGAAACCTCCAATGTTACAGCCTTAACTGCAATCGCTCGCGAAACTCAAAGCAATGGTAAAAAGAAAGAATGGGAAATAAATGTGGTTGATGCCATTTTTGATGCTGATTTAAAAATGAGCGTTACCTATGAAAATGGTCATCGACGCTATAAAATTTGGGATGTTTATTTGATCAATAAAAAAGATAAAGACCCAAAAATTTTATTTAAAGTGGAAGATAAAGACGGAGAATATTTTGACCTTTTCGCTAAACAAATAAGCAACCGCTACGCTTCAGTTTATAAAGGTGGCGGTTATGCAATGGATATTAATTTGTTTGAGAACAATAAATATAGCGAGCAATCATCAGCGGATGGTGGGGTTCAGTAGTGCTAATTTTGACCAGCAACCATTAACTCACAAGCCGCCCTTACCAAATCCCTAACTCTTCCAATATAAGAAGCGCGCTCGGTTGCTGAAATAACTCCTCTAGCATCAAGCAAATTTAATAAGTGGGAGGCTTTAAGAGCTTGTTCATAGGCTGGAATCGGTAATCGTTTTTCGCTTAAAATTTGCGAGGTCTTTTCAGCGTCGTTAAAATGACGAAATAAAATTTCTGGATCGCAATACTCCAAAATATATGCTGAATGCTGTTTTTCATTTTCTAAAAAAACATCAGAATAACTAATTTTTTTATCACCCTCAAAGCCATTCCAATTAATATCAAAAATATTATCAACATTTTGGATATGCATGGCGATACGCTCCAAACCATAGGTTATTTCACCAGCAGTTAGTTCGCATTTAATTCCACCAACTTGTTGCATATAGGTGAATTGAGAAATTTCCATTCCATTGTACCAAACTTCCCAGCCCAATCCTGAGGCGCCGACAGTTGGGTTTTCCCAATCATCTTCAACAAAACGAATATCGTTATTTTTAGTATCAATACCAATTGCTGCCAAACTTTTTAAAAATAAGTCTTGGATATTATCTGGTGCAGGTTTGAGCAAAACTTGAAATTGATAATAATGCCCAACTCGATTTGGATTTCTACCATAACGCGCATCCGCTGGTCTTCTTGAAGGCTGTGGGTAGGCAACATTCCACGGTTTTTTCCCCAAAACCCTTAAAACAGTTGCTGGATGAAGAGTGCCAGCTCCAACTTCCAAATCAACTGGTTGCAACAATGCGCATCCATATTCTGCCCAATATTTTTGCAGATTTAAAATTATATTTTGAAACGAGTGTTCAGGATTAATCATTTTTTAATTTTAATTGTGTTGTCAAAAACTCTTCGATCATTTTAAAAACTTTTTCACCGCTCTGCCCTTTAATAATAACATGTTTTGAACTGTCAATAGTTTGAAAGCTGCACACTTTTGAACTGATTTTTTCTAGCATTGTTTTAGCGCTAGAATAATCAATAACAGGATCATTAGAAGATTGAATAACCAAGGCTGGACAAGTTATTTGCGTTAATATTGATTGGCAATTATTCATCAATATTTCTAGCTGTTCAACGCCTTTTATATAGTTGCGGGAATAATTAATGCCCGGATTTTCTGAATGATTTTCAACAAATCTTAATTGACCTTTTTCGATATGAAATTTTTCTAAAATTTCATTCCAAATCGATATTCCGGAAGTAAATTTTGCCCGCACATCTTTTAATTTTAAAGCTGGATTGATACAAACAATTCCGTCAACTTGATTATTCTTTTTGAACGAAGCCATTAGCGACAATAATCCGCCGGTTGAAAAACCAATAACAAAAATTTTATTACAAATCAGTTTCAGCGCCGCATAACCACGATTTAAACTCGAATACCAATCTTGCCATTTAATATTCTCCATATTAATCGGTGCCGTGCCGTGACCTTTAAGTCTTACTGAATAAGTTTTAAATCCTAAATTATTAAAATATTTTGCCATCTCTTCCATTTCTTTTGGAGCGGACATATAGCCATGAACTAAAAGAATACCGTTAGAATTTTTATCGACAGCAATATTGTTATCAAGAAACAGTGGCATTCCCACAGTTTTAATTTGCGACAGATTGACATCATAATATTGATTATAATCAGCTTCAAAATTTTCTAAATCTTTAGAGAAAATATAATTAAAACTTTTTTTACGCACATCACCTTCCCCCATCAAGACATTTCTTTTAATCACATCAACCGCACCTTCTAATAACAAGAACTCATTCAAAATAACCTGCAAAGTATTTTCCAGTCTAATCTGTTGAAAATCACATTTTTGCTCCAGCTTAGATTTGTTAATAAAATAACTTTTTTTATCATCACTTTCAGAAATAATATCCAACATTTTTGCCAAATTAATCACGCTTACAAATTCATCAAAATCTTCTCCTGCCAATAAATTATATAATCTTTCCTCAGCTATATCGTCATTAATCCGATATTTTTTTAAAATTGTAATATGATTTATAGATAGATAAATTAAGGCTTTAAGATGATTTATACTAATCTGTTTTTGTGGATAAAAATATAAAATTGCCGCAACCAAATGATCAATATTAATTTTGGTACTCGAATAAATATCATCCATAAATTGATTAGTAAGGCGATATTTAAGATATTTCAAAACCATATTAACCTTGGTGTCATTGCCAATGATTGGAATTTGATAGATAATCTTTTTGGCACTTTTGACATAATCAGCCAAATTTATTGGTTTGCCAAAACTGATGTTCATATTTGAAGAAAGCAGCAAATTACCTTCAATTTCCAACTCTTCAGAAATTTGTTTTGGAACTCTTTTAAAAATCCTCGCAATAATTTTTTGAATCACATTTTTGCCCGGACGAATTGGATAATAGGTGATATTAACAGGCACAATATTGGTTTGAAAATTTTTAAAACTATCATCAAATTCAATTTCTAATTCACGCTTGTAATATTCCAAAATATCGTTGCGATCTTGTCTTTTAGCGTCAATTAGATCGGAACGATAAAGTTCAGATTTTAAAGCCAAAACTGCCGATCCTGTTCTGACGCGGTTTTCTCCCTCATTTTTAACATCCCCAAATGAGTAAGATGATTTTTCATCAATGCGAATTTCTTTACTCTTAACCATACTTCCTTCTGGATAAATCATCCAATCGTAATGACCCTTGACCAAATCCGAAATAATAGCCAAATCACGCTTTTTATCTTTGGTAGAAAGCGCCCCAACTGATTTTAAAAATCGCCCTAAAACGCCATAAAATAAACCGCTATCAGCAAGACAGCGAACTTGTCTTTTGGTGTATTTGTGGATGATATAAGGCACAACAAAAGTTTCTGATCTGGTAAAATGATTACAGACAAACAACACTGGTTTGGGAGGAATATTTGTCAAACCATCAACAGTGATGTTAGAGCCTAAAATTTTTTCTAACAAACCCATCGCCCAAGATGTGTAGCGATAAGCTTTAACGCTGGTTTGATTGTTCATTGATTATATTGAAGAAAATTTAGAAGGGAAAACCGCTTCATTTAAGTTTTGTAATTCTTGCACTGAGATTTTGTCGTTAGCGATTTTGATTTCACCTTCGACCACTTCACCAATTCTAAATAATTCAATCCCTAAATCTTGCACCAAATGCACCAAAAAATCTGCCGAAGATGCAGGAACGCAAATTATATAACGAGCTTGATCTTCGCCAAATAACAATGCATTAGAATCATCATTAGTTTTTAAAAACTCATCAGCAATTTTTATGCCTAATTTTGCAGAACTCATTTCAAACAAAGCCACCAAAATTCCACCGTCAGAAACATCGTGACAAGCATTGATAATTGCATCGGCAATCAAATGTCGAACTAGTTCACTATGTTTTTTTTCTAATTTTAAATCAACTTTTGGAGGATTCTTTGCGGCGGAGCTTTTTAAAACTTCTCTTTCATAAAGTGAACAACTCAAATGCCCAAAACTTTTTCCAATCACAAAAACCACATCATCAATATTTTTAAATTTAACATCACATCTTTTGGTCAAATCTTTCAAAAGCCCAACTCCACCAATTGCTGGTGTTGGTTGAATCGCTTTTCCGTCAGTTTCGTTATATAAAGATACATTCCCAGAAACCACTGGATAATCTAGAGCTTTGCAAGCCTCATTAATCCCTTGAATTGCACGCACAATTTGCCCCATAATTTCTGGCTTTTGTGGATTACCAAAATTTAGACAATTGGTAATTGCCAGTGGAGTTCCACCAACTGCAGAGATATTGCGATAAGTTTCTACAACCGCTTGCTGCGCTCCTTCAAAAGCATCAGCCTCAACATATCTTGGTGTGCAATCTGAAGTTAATGCCAAAGCCTTATTGGTGCCGTGCACCCGAACAACCGCCGCATCGCCACCGGTTTGAATAGTATCATTCATTACCTGACTATCATATTGCTGAGTAACCCATTTTTTTGAAGCAAGATCTGGGGTTTGAACGAGAGTTTTTAGGGTTTGAAGAATATTTTGATTAATCATTTTAAGAAGAGGCTAAATTTTAAAAATTAACAAATTAGTCTTTTTAAATAAAATTACAATTATCAACTGGACAATTTTTGTTATCTTTGTTTAAATGAAGCCTCATAAATCAACCTTCAAACACTTTAAATGCAAGCTAAAATCATTTCTTATAAAGAGCAAAATTTTACCGCTCAAATTGGCGCTCTTATAAAAAATAACACCCAAATTGATCAAAGCATAGAAATTGCCGTTGCCAAAATTATTTCTGAGGTTAGAAAAAGTGGCGATAAAGCAATAATAACGCTTTGCAACAAGTTTGATAAAACCAATTTTAAAAAAACTGAAGATTTATTAGTTTCTAAAAAAGAATTCAATCAAGCACGCCAAAATTTAAATCAAGATGTTATCAAAGCCTTAGAAACAGCCTTCGCAAGAGTTTTTGAATATCACCAAAAACAATTACCTCAAGATTTTTCTTATCTCGATTCTCTTGGAAATAAATTGGGAAATATTTGGCAAACAGTTGAAAAAGTCGCAATCTATGTTCCTGGAGGAACCGCAGTTTATCCAAGCTCAGTTATTATGAACGCCGTTCCAGCAATTGTAGCGGGCTGCAAAGATATTGTTATGGCAACGCCTTCAAATGCAGGAAAAATTAATGATGCGGTTTTGGTTGCCGCAGAAATTTGCGGAATCAAAACTATTTATAAAACTGGAGGGGCTGCAGCGATTGCTGGATTAGCACTTGGAACCAAAACAATTTCTAAGGTTGATAAAGTTGTTGGCCCTGGAAATAGCTTTGTGGCTCTGGCAAAAAAACAATTATTTGGTGAAGTTGGAATTGATATGATTGCTGGCCCAACTGATATTTTAGTGATTGCTGATAAGCAAAATAATCCAGATTGGGTGGCTGCCGATTTGCTTTCACAGCTTGAACACGGGGCTGATTCTAGATCAATTTTAATTAGTGATAATCTTGATTTTATTAATTGCGTTAATAACTCTCTAGACAAACTCGCTAAAAATTTGTCTCGATTGAATATCATTAAACAAAGCATCAAAAAATCGGCTTTGATTTTGGTAAAAAATTTAGAACAAGACGGAGCTCAAATTGCCAATCAAATTGCCCCTGAGCATTTGGAAATTATGACTCAAAAACCAGAAAAAATATTATCTAAAATTAAAAACGCTGGCGCAGTTTTTTTAGGAAAATATTCTCCCGAAGCAATTGGCGATTATATCGCTGGTCCAAGCCATACCTTACCAACAACTGGCACGGCGCGTTTTTCCAGTGGGCTTTCGGTGTTTGATTTTTTAAAAAGAATGTCAGTGATTAACTGCTCTAAAAAAGGTTTTGAACAATTACAAAATCAAGCTGTTTTATTGGCTGAATCAGAAGGTTTTAGCGCTCACAAATTAAGCATCACAATTCGTAAGTAATATGAAAAAATTCCTACAAATATTCACAATTTTAATTTTGGCTTTAACCTGTTCTTGCAGCAAAGATAAGGACAAACCAAGCGCCGAACTCAACTATACCAAAGCAGTTAAAAAATTAAAAAATAGAGATTTTTCTAGTGCGGCTGAGGATTTTGAAAAAATTAGCGATGAATATCCGCTTTCTAAATGGGGTATCAAAGCTCAACCAATGGCAGCTTACTGTTTTTATAAAGAAGAAAAGTTGACGGATGTAATTAGAGTTTCCGAAGAATTTATTAAAAATAATCCGTCTAATCCCGATGTGGCTTATATGCAATATTTAAAATCAATTGCCTATTACGACCAAATTAACGATATCAACAGGGCCCAAGATAACGCCAGATCAGCTTCTTCTGCTTTTCGTGAATTGATTGCCAGATTTTCCAACTCTGAATATGCCAAAGATGCTAGAGAGAAATTAGTTTTAGTTGATGAGCATATTGCAGGTGCCAAAATGGCAGTGGGCAGATACCAGCTACAAAGCGAAAATTACATTGGTGCGATTAAAAACTTTCAAGATGTCATCAACAATTATACCCGAACCAACCAAACTCCTGAGGCTTATTTTAGACTCTTTGAGACTCATCAAAAACTTGGCCTCACATCATCCGCAGAGGATTATCAACAAACGCTGAATCAAACTTATCCAGATAATAAATGGAAAGGCAATTCAGAATAACCTACCATCAACCACTAAACCACCCATGACTAACTTTATCAAAAAAGGTCTTCCTCACATCTGGCTTCCTTATACTCAAATGCAAATTGCACCAGAGCAGTTAGAAGTTTCCTCCACAAATGGCGTTAAAATTAAATTAAATGATGGCAGAGAATTAATTGACGGAATTAGCTCTTGGTGGTCTGTAGCACATGGTTATAATCACCCCGATATTGTGAAGGCAATTTCTGATCAGGCTCAAATTTTGCCGCATATTATGATGGCAGGACTTGCTAATGAGCAAACCTACAAGCTGGCTTATAATATCGCCCAAATCACTCCTGATGGTTTAAACAAAGTTTTCTTTTCTGATTCAGGATCCACTGCGGTTGAAGTGGCAATGAAAATTGCAGTGCAGTTTTATATCAATCGTGATCATAGCCAGTTTAAAACTAGACGAACTAAATTTATTTCTTTTCAAAACAGCTATCACGGCGACACCGCTGGCGCAATGTCACTGGCTGACACCAAAAGAGGAATGCACCGCAAATTCAGTACTTATTTGATGAAGAATTATAATGTGCCTTTACCAACTAATGAAAAAGGGTTAAAACAATTTGATGATTTTCTACGCCACAATCAATATACCACCGCCGGCGTGTTTATTGAGCCTTTGGTGCAATGTGCGGGTGGAATGAAATTTCATAGCCCAGAAATTCTCAAAGCAATTTATGATATTACCAAAAAATATAATTTACTGTTTATCGCCGATGAATGCGCCACCGGCTTTTATCGCACTGGAAAATATTTTGCCTGCAATCACGCTGAGATAACCCCTGATATGATGATTATCGGCAAGGCATTAACTGGCGGATTTATGACATTAGCCGCCACAATTGTCAGTGATGAAATTTATAATCAATTTTTAAGTGATGATTTAAAATTTGCTTTAATGCACGGTCCAACTTTTATGGGCAATCCCCTTGCTTGCGCCGCAGCTAATGCTTCAATTGAATTGTTTGCTAAAAATAATTATGAAAAAAAAGTTGAGAAAATTTCCCAGATTTTAAAACGCGAGCTAGAAAAATGTCGCGCTTTACCCATGGTAAAAGATGTTAGAGTGCTTGGTGCAATTGGTGTGGTTGAAGTAAGCGGCTTTGAAATAAATGATATTTTTAAACTAAGGAAAGATTTTGCGAAGGATGGAATTTGGCTAAGACCTTTTGGTGATGTGATTTATGTAATGCCGCCTCTCGTGATAAAAGAGGCGGATTTGGTAAAAATTACCGATGCAATATTTAAATTATTAAAAACTAAACAGAAGTTGTAACTTTAATACCATATTTTTTGCTCAAATAGTTTTGGATGTCATTTCTTTCATCAACTTTTAAAGCACGATTATAGATAATGATTTCAGCAATTTCACCAATATAAAAACTGGTGCTATCATCTCTACCAATATAACCAGTAGAGGTTGCGGTGAGCGGAGCGTTTGCGGCAGCATTCGCAAGAATGGTACCACTACCACCATTAAGAAACACACCTTTGGTTGCTGTCATAACAGTTGAACTAGAAAGGAAGGTAATAATTCTTGGGGTTGCTTTGCTATAAACAGGCACAGTATAAGATCCTGAACTTGGTGGCATAGTAATTAATGATGAAGTGGTATCTGGAGCATATCCAAGGTTAGCAGCACCAGTGCCACTAGAACCGCCCAAACTTAAAAAACG
>CAMDOL010000028.1 GCA_945903615.1 Rickettsia typhi
ATCAAGATTGGCATTTTGGTTTTTTCGTCATGAAGGAATTTTTCAAAATTATCTAGACATTCCATCAATTTTTCCGCTGGAGGTGGAACAAAAATTGCATTACCTGGTCTTGAGCCCCCTATCCAATTTTGAGAAGTTCTAAACTGCCCTGGGTTTTTATTATTGCCTTTGGAGTTATTCATTAGTTTTTCATGAGCCTCGCAGATAAGCCTTAGCGATAAAGGCAGTTTTTTTAACCTATTAATAGAATAATTCATCGCTGATACATAAGAGGAAACCTCCGTTACATCATCAAAGAGATTGTTTGGCGATTGTTGATTATTTTCAAAAAAAAGAAGATCAGAAAGTGATGATTGAGTTCCTTCAATTTGCGAAGATAAAACCGCCTCTTTTCTAACATACATATAAAGAAACAATGATGGATCGGGCAACATTATACTAATGCCATCTAATCTACCAAGTGCAGCACCTGCTTTATCAAGCAATGAGTAAATCTCTTCCATTTCAATAGGAGGCTGTGGCGGTAAATTGCTCGGAATATAACTATTAAAAGACTCGCCACCAATTATAGAGCTTTTGACATATTTACCAATCCTATTCTTTTTGGTAACTTTTTTAGCTGAGGAGCCTTGATTTTGCATGAGTTAACTCAAATAAAGAAAAGTTAATTTTGTTTTGTTTAAGAATATTTTAACTAATATAAATGAAAGTTGTAACCATTTAAATAAAGAAAAGTTAATTTTATGTTACTTAACTCAAAATATGTATCACGGATGTTACTTGAATTTTTCTGATCAATTTTCAATTAAAAATAGAAGCAAAATGCCGCTGCTGGTGATCTTCAGATAATAAAAGATGTGGCTGAAAAATATAGCAAAACTAAAATTACTAAAAAAAATGATATTAGATTTGATGTTGATAATGCTTCACATATTGTTGATCTTTATCTAACAGATATTAATCTATTATTTGGAAAAAATTAAACTTTCATTGCAATAAATTATGGCAAATAAACTTCCTAAAAAGGCTGATCACGAACCGAATAAATATTTTGAAGGTGATGGAACTTTAACTGAGACTGAAAAACTTACTGAGCAAAAAATTACTGTGCCTCAAGAGTTTGGGGAATATGATTTGGAAGCGATATGTTCAAAATTTTTAGTGAATAAAATTTACTATAAAATGGCGAAGAAAAAACGCCGAGAAAAAGCTTTGACAATTGCGGCAAATGTGATTGTAAAAAAAGGTGCCGAGCTACAAAATAAGCTTAATCACAATGATGCTGAAATTAGCAAAAAAGCCAAACCAGATCAAAATCAAAATAAAAATTTGGCAGTTGGAATTGATAACAACAAACCCGCAGAACTGATGCCAAAGCCATTGCCTGAGAAGGCTGGCAAATCAGATATCCCAAAAATTTCTGGCGGAACATTATCAGAAGTGATTGCTAAAATTACTGAAATGTTATCCGGAAAATCTGGAAGCGATTTAAAAAGCGGCGCTAATAATTTTGCAGCAATGATTCAAGTTTTAGCTTCCCCAGAAGTTGAAAAAAAGTTTGATGAAACTATGAAATGTTTGGCTAAAGATTCAATATTGGTTGCTGATATAAAAGATATTTTAAAAGATACAAAAGCAGCGTTAATATTTGCCGATGCCATCAATAAAAATTTTAGTGTTGATGAAAAAGCAGCGGTAAGTGCGGTATCATCCAGTGATTTGGGATTAAGAAGACAAGAAAATATTATAAGTAACACTGCTAATCAAAAACTTTTAGACGACTATCAGCGTGGCTTTTAAGCCCGTTGCAAAACAAAATATAAATAATGTCTGGAAAAATAGATGATTTATTAGATCAAAAAGTTGAGGATCAAGCTCACTTTATGGAATATAAATATCCTATTTTAGAGGCCGGTAAAATTCCTAGCTCCTACTTTTTTATTTCTCAAGCCACCTCTTTTTATTGCCAAAATTTCTTCAGAACTTTTCTTTTTTGCAGTCTTTATTTTGCTATCGGATTGGCAATTTTTGCTGTTGGCTTAATATATCCTTACAGCAAAATATTTTGTTTGGCAGCAATTCTAATTCTTCTGATTATCTATTGTTTTGTTTTGGCAAATATTGTCATTGATGAAGAAGAGGATGTCTTGTTGGTTAATAAGCAGATATGGTGCAGTTTAGTAAAAATTATATATAGTTTTTTAGTCTTCATAACAGTCTTGCTGGGTGGGGCAATATTATCTTTGGTTCCAGAATTGTTGATGCTTAATTTTTTTGGGTCATCTAGCTTGTTAAATATTGTTGGTGGAGCAATATTTGCCATTCTTTTTATAATATTTGTAGTTTGGTACGCATTATTTTTATTTGTTGTGACCGATGAAAAAGAATATGGCTTTAAAGCTTTGGTGAGAAGTAAGAAATATGTTGAAGTAAATTTTTTTGATTATTTGTGGCATCTTGCGGTTTGTTTGGCAATGATTCCAATTATTTTTACATTGGCCACATATACAATTCAAGGCGTGGTGGTAATGTGGGATGTTTTTGATAATCTTTTTAGCATCAACTACAATATGTTTGGTATCAAAAATTCATTAGCCAGCGTGTTTGACCTGAAGGATATTATTGGCTATCTGGGTATGTTTCGATCTTGGTTTATAGCAATATTTCTAGTGATTCCCTTCGCAATTATCTACTTAGGGTTTTTATATTCATCCTTAAGCTGTCAGAAGCCTCTGCATAAAGAATTCTCTGGGAGTTTATTTGACAAAATTATACTTAGAACATTTGCTACAGTTGGTGTTTTGGAGATTGCGGCATTAATTATAAAGTTGCTGCGATAACTTTTTTAATCACCGAATTAGCTAAAATTAAACCTTGGCTGGTAATTTTTATGTTATTTTTATCAATCAAAATTAAATTGTTTTTCAGTAAATTCTGTAGTTTTGCTAGATCAAAAATCTCATCAATATTTTTGCTAAAATGTTTTTGAAAAACCGAATTATCAATTCCATTTTTTAATCTAAGTCCCATCAAAATTACCTCTTCTAATAATTCTTCCTCGGAAACTTTTTCAATTTTCTGAATTGCCACATTTTTTTGTAATGCAGCTTCCAGCCAAGCGGATGGTTGGTGTAGCATTATAATTGCTGAGCGTAATTTATCGTAGTTCAAATAAACTCGGCTGTGCGCGCCAGCGCCAATTCCCAAATAATCATCGGATTGCCAATAAGCCAAATTGTGCTTACATTCAAAGCCAGTTTTGGCATAATTAGAAATTTCATAAAGCTCTAAACCATTTTTAGAGGCGATTTGATTAGTTAATTCATATAAATCTGCCGATAAATTTTCATCTGGCAATACAAATTCTTTATTCAGATATTGTCCATAAAATTTGGTACCTTTTTCAATAGTCAATTGGTAGAGCGAAAGATGATTAGCGGATAATTCGATTGCGGTTTGCAATTCTTTTTCCCAGCCCTTCAAGGTTTGATTTGGTCGGGCATAAATTAAATCAAAAGAATAGTTATCAAAAATTTTGCTGGCGGTTTGAATGGTAGAAATTGCCTCTTGGGCAGAATGTTCGCGCCCAAGAAATTTTAAATCAACATCGTTTAAAGCCTGAATTCCCATTGATAAACGATTAACCCCAGCTTGCTTAAAAGCCTTAAATTTTGTGGCTTCAAACGAGGTTGGGTTGGCTTCCAAAGTAATCTCGCAATTTTTATCTATTGTCCAAATTTTAGAAATTTCAGCTAAGATTTTTTCGACAAAATAAACCGGCATCAATGAAGGAGTTCCGCCACCAAAAAAAATAGTTCTAACTTGGCGATTTTTTAATTTTGGTGCAAAATATTGCAGCTCGTTTAGATATCCTTGCAAAAATTTCTCCTCATCAATTTGCTTAACAACATGTGAATTAAAATCACAATAAGGGCATTTTGATTTACAAAATGGATAATGGATGTAAATTGATAGTGGTAAGTTTTTCATCAATTAATTTTTACTATGATTATAAAATTATTACTCAAAATTTGGCCAGCATTATTACCAATTCTGATTTATTGTCTGTGGATTTTGGCGCAGAGAATTTTTAACAAGTTGTGGAATAGAAAATCGGCGCGGATTATTAACGCAACTTATCAAGAAGTAAACCCGAATCACAAAGAATCAGATCAAACAAATGATAAGATTAATGATTTTTCCTTACAAAATCATCGGTTCATTGTGGTTTTATATTTAAGTTTTTTTGTGGCAATCATTTGTTTTTTATTTTTTGCCATTCGTGTTCCGCTTATTGAGGATGGAAAATATGTTCCGGCACATATGGAAGAAGGAAAAATTGTGCCAGGAGCAATAATTAGTCCCAGAAATTAAGAATTGCAAAATAAGATTCGGGTCTCTACAATGCGAGCCCTTGTGATTTTTCACGCTTTGCTATATATTTTAATTCTTATTTTCTAATTCTCATATATCAGCACTTATTGGTGCTAGCTTTAATTAGCTAGTTCTTCGCTGATATTTTGATCAACCAATATAACTTAATTTTATGACTAAAGACAATAACATACCCGCGTTCACCATTAAACAACTCCTCGAAGCTGGTGCCCATTTTGGACACAAAACCATGCGTCGTAATCCAAAAATGTCGAAATATATTTTTGGGGACAGAAACAATCTAAGCATTATCAATCTTGAGCAAACCGCAACCTGCCTACACACCGCTCTTAAAGCTGTAAAAGAAATTGCTAAAAATAATGGCAGAATTTTATTCATCGCCACCAAAAAGCAAGCCTTCGATGCGGTTGAAGAGGCAGCAAAAAGATGTGGTCAATATTATGTTAACAACCGTTGGTTAGGTGGAATGCTTACCAACTGGAAAACCATTTCTCAATCAATCAAAACTTTAAAGAAAATTGAAGAACAACTCTCTGTTGACGAGCTTGGTCTTAACAAAAAAGAAAGATTATTTTTGGATCGCCAAAGAATGAAATTAGAAAATGCACTTGGTGGTATCAGAAATATGGGCGGTTATCCGGATCTAGTTTTTATCATCGATATTAACCGTGAAAATCTAGCAATTGCAGAAGCTAAAAAACTCGGTGTCCCAATCATGGCAATCCTCGATACTAATGTTAATCCAGATGGAATTGCTTTTCCAATTCCTGGAAATGATGACTCAGTTAAAGCTATCAAATTATATTGCCGCTTAATTTCTGATGCAGCTTTGGCGGGTATCAAAGAAAATATGGCAATTGCCGGCGTTGATGTCAGCAAACTTGAGGGTGCCTCTTCTGAATCAATTTTAGAAGCAGCTAACGCTAGAAAGCCTGAGGAAAGAAAGTCTGAATTTAAAAAAGATACCATCACTAAAAAAGCTGATAGAAGGGACAACAAAGGGGATAACGGAAAACCTTTCAAATCAAACAGTGAAAAGAAAGATTTTAAACCGAAAGCTACAGCTCCTAAAAAACCAGCAGCAAAATAATAACCAACACTTAAATTAATTTATGGCAGATTTAGCATTAATAAAAAAACTTCGCGAAACCACCGGATGCGGCATTGCAGATTGCAATAAAGCTTTGTCTGAAAACGGTGATGATTTTGAAAAATCAGTTGACTGGCTTCGCAAAAAAGGTCTTTCAGCGGCAGTTAAAAAAGGTGGCAGAATTACTTCTGAAGGCATTGTTGCGGTTCAAATTCAAGGCTTAAACGCAGTAATTTTGGAAGTGAATTCTGAAACTGACTTTGTGGCACGCAATCAAAAATTCCAAGACTTTGTCAAAGCTGTTGCTTCGGTTTCTTTTGGTGTGGGTTCTGATATTGACAAGCTTAAAGCTCAAAAATATCCAAACTCCACAACCACTGTTGATGAAGAATTGAAAAATCAAATCGGAATTATTGGTGAAAATATCAATATCAGAAGAGTTGATAATGTTTCCGCTAAAAATGGTTTGGTAATCAGCTATGTTCATAACGCTGTTGCTCCCAATTTAGGAAAAATTGCCGTTCTAGTTGCTTTAGAATCAGCTGGGGACAAAGCAAAATTGGAAGAATTTGGCCGTCAAATTGCTATGCATATTGCCGCTGCCAAACCAGATGCTTTAACTGTTGAGGCTGTTGATCCAAGCAAGCTAAATCGTGAAATCGACATTTTAAAAGAACAAGCTCGTGCTTCTGGAAAACCAGACAATATCATTGAAAAAATGATGGAAGGTAGAGTCAGAAAATATTATGAAGAAGTTGTTCTTTTGGAACAAAATTTTGTAATGGATGACAAAGTTAAAATTAAAGATCTGCTTAAAAACTTTGGTAAAGAATTGGGATTGGATGTCTCTATTTCTGGCTTCAAACTTTTTATTCTTGGTGAGGGTATCGAAAAAAAAGAAACTGATTTTGCTGCTGAAGTCGCTTCAATGGCAAAATAAGTTGTAAGTTGTAAGTGATGGGTGATAAGTAGTACAAAAACACTTAGACATTTTTAGCTAATTAATTTTGTTTCAGATTTTGGCATATTTTTAGTAATTTTTTCTTAAACTTTTGTGGAATATTGCAAATATTTTAAAAAAATTTAAGAAAAAAAAGCAAAAATAGGGCGAAATATAAGATAAAATTAATTAGCTAACAGTGTCTAAAACTTACAACTATTACTTACAACTATAAATATCATGAAATATAAACGAATTCTCTTCAAAGTATCTGGTGAAGCAATGATGGGTGATAAGGGTTTTGGTCATGATCCTGCCGCGATTTCTCGCATCTGTAATCAAATTATTAATACTGTTAAACAAGGTTGTCAAATTTGTGTGGTGGTTGGTGGCGGCAATATTTTTCGTGGTGTATCAGCTGCGGCCGCTGGGATGGAGCGTGCTAGCGCCGATTATATGGGTATGTTAGCAACTTGCATCAATGGGTTGGCCTTACAAAGTGCTTTAGAAAAAGCTGATGTTCCAACCCGAATGCAATCAGCAATTCAAATGGATAGTATCTGTGAACCTTATGTTAAAAGACGAGCAGTGCGTCATTTGGAAAAGGGTAGGGTAGTAATTTTTACTGCTGGCACTGGTAATCCATTTTTTACCACCGATACCGCTGCAGTTCTGCGTGCGATTGAAACAAACTGTGATGCAATTTTCAAAGGCACCCAAGTCGATGGAGTTTATTCTGCTGATCCAAAAACTAATCCTGATGCTACTAGATATGATCGCTTAAGTTATCGTGATGTGATTAAACAAGATTTAAAAGTTATGGATCAAACTGCCATAACTCTGGCTAAAGACAATAAATTGCCAATTATAGTTTTTTCAATTAAAAATGAAAATGCATTGCAAGAAGTTGTCAATGCGCAAGGCAAATTCACAATTATTAACTAAATAAAATTATCATATGATCAATGAATTAGCTGATAAAGCCAGATATAGAATGGATGATATTATGTCTTTTCTCAAAAGAGATTTAGATAGCATTAGTACTGGCAGAGCCAACCCAGCTTTGCTTGATACTGTTCGAGTTGAGGCTTATGGAGAGTTTATGTCGCTTTTACAAGTTGCTAGCATTTCCACCCCGGATGCCTCCACAATTGCAGTTCAAGCTTGGGATAAATCAATGGTTAAGCCAATCGAAAAAGCAATTCTCAATTCTAATTTAGGTTTTAACCCAATGATTGATGGGCAGGTTCTAAGAATTGTCATTCCAAAATTAAGCGAAGAGCGTCGTCGCGATCTAGTTAAATTGGCAAAAAAATATGGTGAAGATAAAAAAGTTGCCGTGAGAAATTCCAGAAGAGATGTTTTGGATGATTTTAAAAAAAGAGAAAAAGAACTTGGTGCCAGCAAAGATGACGCCCACTCTTTTGCTGATGTGATTCAAAAATTAACTGATGAATATGTGAAAAAAATTGATGATGCGGTTTTGGTTAAAGAAAAAGAATTGATGAAGGTATAAATAATATGGTCATTGGTCGTCAGTAAAAAATCTTACAACTAACGGACGCCTCTAAAATTATAATTTTTAGAGGCGTCCTAACGACCAATGACCAGAGACTATAATTAAAAAATGTCCAATAATCTTAACATTCCTACCCACATCGCCGTTATCATGGATGGCAATGCAAGGTGGGCTAAAAATAAAAACTTGCCGGTGGCAATGGGTCACAAGGCTGGATCGCAAGCTATAAAAACTTTGGTAAAAGCGGCAGCAGAATTTGGGGTAAAATATTTAACCATATATGCTTTTTCAACTGAGAATTGGCAAAGACCAAAAGAAGAGGTTGGTTATTTGATGTTTTTGCTGAAAGAATATTTAGCAAAAGAAATTAATGAATTGATTGAAAATGGCGTTAGAATCATTGTTTCAGGTAATTTAGAAAATGTTGAAGAGTCAATTGTTAAAAAGATTCGCATCATTGAAGAGCAAACCAAAAATAATAAAACTATTTGCTTGAATGTTGCCTTTGATTATGGATCTAGGCAAGAAATCGTAGATAGTTTTAAAAAAATTGCCACTCTAATTGCGGAAAAGAAAATTGATTTAAGCGAAGTTAATGAAAATTTAATTAGTAAAAATCTTTATCAGCCACAAGTTCCAGACCCAGATTTGTTGATTCGAACTGCAGGAGAACTGCGTTTAAGCAATTTTCTACTGTGGCAATCAGCTTACAGTGAGCTTTATTTTACTGAAAAATTCTGGCCAGATTTTTCTGGAGAAGATTTATACAAGGCCATTTTAGATTTTAATCAAAGAAAACGTAATTATGGAAAAAGAGAATTTTAAAAAAACTTTAAATCATTTTGGCAAAACTGCCTCTAACTTCACTAAAAATGCTGGCGGTTGGATTGATAAATTGGTAGCAAAAATGAGTCAATTCGACGATTCTTCTGAGCTGCGCACTAGAATTGTTTCGGGTATTTTGATGCTTTTCACGGGCATTGTAGCGATTTGTTTTTTTAAAGGATTATTCTTTTTGATTGTAACTGCCATCACAATTTTAATGACTTTCGAATGGCTTGAGCTCACTAAATCCGCTCATCCTGACGATAAAAAAAGATGGAATTTGATTGGTTTTGTCTACATTTTATTGCCAATGTTTGCAGTTTTAAAGTTGCGTGACATCGATTCTAATATTTTGCTATGGATGTTTGCCGTGATTTGTGCTACTGACATCTTTGCTTATTTTGCTGGTAAAAATTTTGGTGGTCCAAAATTAATGCCAAATGTCAGCCCCAACAAAACTTGGGCAGGATTGTTCGGCGGCGTTTCCGCTAGCATAGTGATTGGATTTTTAAGTTCCTTTATGTTTTCAGGAAGCGTATTCTTTTTTATTTTTCTAAGCATTATTTTATCTTTGATTGAGCAAGGAAGTGATTTGTTGGAATCTAAATTTAAAAGAATTTTCGGCGTTAAAGATTCTGGCAATATTATTCCGGGTCACGGCGGAGTTCTGGATCGTTTTGACGGTATGATGTTAGTAGCTCCAATCACTTTGTTATTAGTGTGGGTCTATTCAGGAAATTTTATTTCCAAGTAAACTACTCTGGCGTTGCATTTTTAGAATTAAGTGCTTAGAATGCCGCCTTTTTTAACTTCCATAAAATTCATTAAAACCAATTTGGTATGGCAATAAATCGTCTTGTTGCAAAAAAGTATGCTCTTGCCGCTTTTAATGTGGCAAAAAAGCTAAATTTGGTCGATCAATTTCTGCTTGATATAACTAAGTTTTCCGCCGCACTTTCTAAATCGATGATAAAAGAATTGTCCAATCCAGCAATTTCTAGACAAAATCTTAGAAAAATTGCCGCCGAACTTGGCACAAAATTATCTCTGCATAAGCAAACCATAACATTTTTAGAGGTCGTCGCTGAAGAAAGAAGAATATCTGACATTGGTGCGATTGAGTCTGGCTTTATAAAATTGGTTAAAGCTGAAAAAAATATTTTAGAAGTTGAGGTATTTTCAATTCAAAATCTGGATGCACAAAATATTCAAGATATAAAAACAGTATTGGCACAAAAATATGCCAATAAAATTATCGAGATCAAACAATCAATCAAAAAAGATATTTTAGGTGGAATACAAATCAAAATTGGCTCAACAATGATTGACGCTAGTTTAAAAAGACAATTATTTTCTCTTAGCCAACAATTTCAATCAATTTTATAATTTAAAACAATCAAAACTATGCAGTTAAAAGTAGAAGAATTTTCTGATATTTTACAGAAAAAAATTGAAGGTTTCAAAACTTCCGCCGAGCTTAAAGAAATTGGTGAAGTTGTTTCAGTTGGTGACGGTATCGCTAAAATTTATGGTCTAGATAATGTTCAGGCTGGTGAATTAGTTGAGTTTGATTCTGGAGTGAAAGGAATGGCGCTTAACCTTGAGACTGACAATGTTGGTGTTGTGGTTTTTGGCGAATGTCAAAAAATTAAAGAAGGTGATTCAGTTAAAAGAACTGGAAAAATTGTGGAAGTGCCAGTGGGTCGAGGATTGCTTGGAAGAGTTGTTGACGCTCTCGGTCAGCCGATCGATGGCAAAGGTGCGTTGCATGATGTTGAATATAAACAAGTTGAAGTTAAGGCTCCAGGCATTATTGCCCGTCAATCAGTTGGTGAGCCAATGCAAACTGGTATTAAGGCAATTGATAGCTTGATTCCAATTGGTCGTGGTCAAAGAGAGTTGATCATTGGTGATCGTCAAACTGGTAAAACTGCTATTGTGCTTGATACTTTTATCAACCAAGCCCCCGCTCACTTGGCTGGCGATGAAAAACAAAAACTATATTGCATCTATGTTGCCATTGGTCAAAAAAGATCAACAGTTGCTTCAATTGTTAAAACCTTAGAAGAGGCTGGCGCAATGAAATATTCAGTTGTGGTTGCTGCAACTGCATCAGAAGCCGCTTCAATGCAATTCTTTGCTCCCTATACTGGCTGTACTATTGGTGAATATTTTAGAGATAATGGCATGCACGCTTTGATTGCCTATGATGATTTAAGTAAGCACGCCGTGGCTTATCGTGAGATGTCGCTATTGCTTCGCCGCCCACCTGGACGCGAAGCTTATCCTGGTGATGTATTTTATATTCACTCTCGTTTGCTAGAACGCGCAGCAAAAATGTCGGATGCTATGGGTGGTGGTTCTTTAACGGCTCTTCCAATCATTGAAACTCAAGCTGGAGATGTTTCGGCTTATATTCCAACCAATGTTATTTCAATTACTGACGGGCAAATTTTCTTGGAAACTGAATTATTTTATAAAGGAATTAAACCGGCGGTTAACGTTGGTCTATCAGTTTCTCGTGTTGGTTCTGCCGCTCAAACCAAAGCGATGAAACAAGTTGCCGGAACTATCAAATTAGATTTGGCGCAATTCAGAGAATTGGAAGCATTCGCTCAATTTGGTTCAGACCTTGATTTGACTACTCAAAAACTACTTGATAAAGGTAAAAAATTGACTGAGTTATTGAAACAAAATCAATATTCTCCGATGCCATTTGAAGAGCAGGTGGTTTCAATTTATACTGGCGTGAAAGGTTATTTAGATAAAATTAACGCCAAAGATGTAACTAGATTTGAAAAAGAATTTTTACGCAAAATCAAATCAGCGCACAGCAATATTCTTGATTCAATTAGAAGTGAACAAAAAATTTCTGATTCTGTTGAGGCGGAATTGAAAAAAATTATTATCGAATTTGTAGAGATTTTTAAATAGATAAATGGCCAATTTAAAAACATTAAAAACCAGAATTAAATCAGTCAAATCAACTCAAAAAATGACCAAAGCCATGAAAATGGTGGCGGCATCAAAATTGCGTCGAGCAAAACATATGGTTGAATTATCTCGCCCATATGCTGAGAAAATTGATGAGTTGATAACCAATCTGGCAAACAATATTGATATTAGAGAAAATCCAGATAGTGGTTTTTCTTTACTGACTGGCAACTCTAAAGAAAAAACTTATCTTTTAGTTTTGCTTTCCTCTGATCGCGGACTGTGTGGCGGACTTAATACTTCAGCAGTAAAATTTGCTAAGAATCGTATTAATGCTTTAATTGAACAAGGAAAAGAAGTTAAAATTTTCTGCATTGGGAAAAAAGGTTATGACCAGCTTAGGTCTGTCTTTGGTAATAAAATTGTTGATCACATCGGTGGAATTTTTAGAAATAATATTGATTACAAAATTGCTGAAGAAATTAGCAATAAAATTGTTGCTTTATTTAACGAAAAAGCATTTGATGTTTGCGAGGTAATCTATAGTAAATTCAAATCAGCCATTGCTCAAGAGGCAATGATTAAACAAATTATTCCAATCAAAGTTAATAAGGAAAACTTAGCTCATAAAGTAGCTAGTTACAATTCTCCAATTGCATTTGAGCCAAGCAAAGAAGAAATTTTGCAAACACTTTTGCCAAAAAATTTGACGATGCAAATCTATAATCAATTGCTAGAAAACAGTGCCAGTGAGCAAGGAGCCAGAATGGCGGCGATGGAATCAGCAACAAATAATGCTGGCAAAATGATCAAGAATTTAACTCTAGTTTATAACCGAACTAGGCAAGCTAACATCACCAAAGAATTAATTGACATTGTTTCTGGAGCTAACGCGGTTTAGTTTTTATTTTTTGCTGCACTTTATGCGTATCAAATAAATAACAATTAATCAAAATCCTTTAGTTCATAAACGCACTAATATCTCTGCATCGCCTTGATACACTCTCAAAAAATTTTATGAATTTTCTTGCAAATAAAATTGACCGTAAATAGTGTCATCAACCTTAGCCTAAAATATTAATCTTAAACCCACCTCAGGATTTTTTGAGTAGAAATTTCATTACTTTTTGGTGGAATATTTCCATATTTCACCAAAAATAATGGAATTTATGCCAAAAAAGACCAGAAAGATCGATTTTTCTAAAACATTGTTTTAGTTGTTCAGAGGTTCCTTAGCTCTATCCGTCGGTTAAAACCGACGGTAATTAACAGCAAAAAAGTTAACCGGACAGTAATGCCATCAACCAATCTTAAGCCCAGCAATGAACACCCAAAAAATCATCGCCCTGATCTTAATAATATTACTTTCCTCCTGCGTCTTTCTAACCGAGAACAGTCTTGATCAAACTATCAGCGCGGATAATTTTCTCAACCGATTTCCTGACAATCAAAAAGCAATTATAATTTTTAAATTGAGCGGACAAAAGTTCGATCAAATTTATCTTTGTAGCAAAGAAAACATTATCTCGAACAAGATTAATAATTGCCAATCAATCTATGCCACCAATCAATATCACATTCTAATGCTTAAACCTAATCTCTATTATTTTTTTGCGCCCCGAGAAAATCATCCAATTTTTTTCAATAATAAAACCGAGGATCAAGAAAAATATTTAACAATTTTAGAAACAAAAGCTGGTGAAATGATTTATGCTGGAGATATTGCCTATAAACAAGCTGGCAATGATGAGGCGGGTAAAAGCAGTAAAATTCTAAATCGCAAATTCTCGATTAACGATAATTTTGATTTGGTAGAAAATATATTAAATGGGAAAAACTCTGGCAAAAGTTCTTGGCAAAAAGAAAAATTATTCGCCAATCAAACTTGGGAAATTAACTATTTGATTAAAGAATATCCGTCGCTAAAAAACCGTTTTAAAAAACGATTACTCAAAAGTTTTGAATTTAAAAACCCAAATTTAAAAAATAAAAAAATCACCCAAAATGCTTAGAATTTTTAAAGCACTTTTATTATTAATTTGCCTAGCTTCCTGCCAAGCAAAAGTTGGCAATCCATCGGCAATTAATCTGCACAAGAACATCTCAAGCAAAGGCACGAGGCTCTCAAGCATTATTCAGATTTATGGTAATTATTCAGGAAATTGGCAAGATGAATTAGGTAATAATATTTACCAATATTCTTATTCAAAAAGCAGCTATGATTTAGTTTCTCATCTGCCAATAATCAATCATTTTGGTTGGATAAAATCAGAAAATTATGAAGTGCTTTTAACTTTTGATAGTAAAGATTTGTTGATTACAGAAAAAAAATTTTATGATCGAGCTAAATCAAGGAATAGTTTGATTTGCAATCCAAAAATTTATAGCTGTTTGCGGAAGATTTATTAATACCATTTCCAATCTATAATGCGTGATATGGGCAAAATATTTTAAGTCAAAAATTATTACAAAAATCGCGGCTGTATCAGGATATACAGCAAGATTTTTGTGATGATTTTTGGCTTAAAAGATGAAGCATATATCATGGATTATAGGTTGGAAATGGTATAAGACCTTGAAAAAATTAGAATTTTTTGTGGAATTTGCAGGAAGAGTAATTTTTTAAAACTTTAGCCTGCCTAAATGCAGGTGAGTTTTAAAAAATTTCTCTGACGCCACAAAT
>CAMDOL010000029.1 GCA_945903615.1 Rickettsia typhi
AATGACTTGTTATATGAAGACCAATTTTTTATTCTGTATTTTGCTTTAGTCATGGATCATTTAAATGTGTTAAAGGATACATGGCTAAGGCTTTATTACTTTGGTTTATTTGGCAAGTGGTTTTGGTTTTTAGTTATGCAACAAAGCCTCAATTTTGTGAGAAAATCGCTAAAAATATGCAAAAATCTGAAACAAAATTAATTAGCTAACAGTGTCTATAAATTCTGAATTCTTTTCAACGCCTCAATCATTTCTGCTTCTTCGCGGATTAAAGAAAATCTCACATAACCTTCACCGTTAGAGCCAAAGCTGGATCCGGCAGAAAGGGCAACGCCGGTTTTCTCAATTAGAGTTTTACAAAAATCAAAAGAAGTTTTGGTGTTGGTTTTTACAAATAAATGTTCAGGAATTTGTGCCCATAAAAACATTCCCGCCTGAGGCATTACAACCTTCCAATTTAATTCTTGATCCAACAAACTAACCAAAAACTTAGCACGGTTAAAATATTTTTGGCGGAGATTTTTTAAATATTCGTTACTCTTTTCACTCAGAGCATCAATGGCTGCAAGTTGCAAAGGTTCAAAAGATCCATAATCCAAATAAGATTTTATTTTATATAAAGCGCCAATCAAAGTTGGATTGCCCGCCGCAAAACCAACTCGGCATCCGGCCATTGAAAAACTTTTACTCACTGAGCTGAACTCAATAGCGATATCTTTTGCGCCTTTAATTTCAAGTATTGAATGTGGTTTTTCTTTTTCATCAAAATAAATTTCACCATAAGCAATATCAGAAATTATATAGATTTTTTGCTCACGGCAAAAATCAACTAAATCTTGATAGAATCTCAAATCAACGGTTCGCGAGGTTGGATTGCTTGGATAGTTAACGATTACCGCAATTGGTTTTTTAGTTGCTGAGTTGACCACATCTTTAAAATTGCGTAAAAAATCTTCTGGTTCAATGGCGTTAATAGGAAGCAAATTACTTTTGGCAATCACAAAAGCAAAAGTGTGAATTGGATATCCTGGATTAGCAACGGCGATATAATCATCAGCGGAAGAGATGGCGGTGGCAAGGCTGGCGATGCCTTCTTTGGCGCCGATAGTTACCAAACATTCATTTTTGTAATCCAAAGAAACCGCAAAGCGTCTTTGATAATATTCGGCTAAAGATTTTTTTAAATCATCAACTCCACCAACAGTAGAATAGCCATATAATTTTGGATTTCGTGATAACTCTGCCAATTTTTCCATAACATGTTTTGGTGGCGCTGAATCGGGATTGCCCATGCCAAAGTCAATGATTTTAATGCCGTTGGCAATTGCCGCTTGTTTTAATTTGTAAATTTCAGCAAAAATATATGACGGAAGAGTCTCGGTGAGTATAAATTTATTTTGCATATTTTAAATAATGGATCGCGAAAAAAACGGCTATTTTGTTATAATGGCTTATTTAAATCAATGCTCATTTTGCAGTTTGTCTGATTGCCTCTCCCAAAACCATTGAGGCTGAAATTGCAACATTTAGTGAGCGCATTTGTTCTTGCATCATAATTTTGATTCGAGCGTTTGCCCTTGCTGCAACATCATTTGGAACGCCAGCACTTTCTCTTCCTAAGAGTAGAATGTCATTTTCTTCAAAGATAAAATTTGTGTAAGACTCTGATGATTTGGTAGTCAAAAGTATCAAACGATTTTGGGGATTCTGGATAATTTGTTGTTGATAAAAATCATCAAAAGAATTGTGACGAAAAAGTTGTACAAAATCGATATAATCCAACGCTGCTTTTCTAATCTTTTGTAAATCAAAAACAAAGCCACAAGGTTCGATAATATGAAGCTCTACACCAAGGCAAGCACAGGTGCGCATTATGGTACCAACATTGCCAGCAATGTCAGGTTGGAAAAGAGCAATTTTGAGCATATAATTATATAATTTTAAGAAATTTGATGTTGCAATTTTGCTACATTGATATAGATTTTATAAATCATTCCAAGTTATTTTTCAGGTTATTTCTATTTAAATCAAATCTAAACCAATGGTCGAAACAGTAAAAATCATCTTCATTCACAAAGGCGCAAAAAAAGAATTTCAAGTCCCAGTTGGCACAACTGTTTTGGAAGCGGCTCACAATAATGATATTGATCTAGAAGGCGCCTGTGAAGGCTCTTTGGCTTGCTCAACTTGCCATGTTGTCGTTGATACAAAATATTATAATCAGCTTGAAGAAGCATCAGAAGATGAAGAAGATATGCTTGATCTTGCTTTTGGACTAACCCCTACTTCGAGACTTGGCTGTCAAATTATTATGACTAAAGAATTAGACGGTCTGACCCTTACTGTTCCTGACGAAACCAGAAATATTTCTCTTAACAATTAATATAAAACAACTTATGACTAGAAGTATCATATCAAAATTTATAATCACCCTGATTGTTCTATTCACTGCTCTTAGCATCTTTTGGTTTTTCAAAACCAGTGCTATTAAAAAACAGGCCTTGTCCATGATTGCTGCTTCTGGAGGCAATATTTCTGCCACTTCAGTTTCAGTTGCTGGTTTTCCATTGGAGCAAAAATTATCCATCGATGATCTTAAAATTCAGCTGGCGCTTTTAAACCCAATTCCAAACCTTCCTACCACTCTAATTCCAAATAGCAAATATCAAATTCTAGTCAAAAAATTAGAAGCATCAGCAAGTATTTTTTCTGGTGATTTTATAGTCAACACTATTGGAGACACTTCTTTTCAAGATCAAAATGGGGTTGCTAGCTCTGTGCAATTCAACCAACCACCAAAAGCTAATTTTTCAGTTGCGAGTGGCGATCTAGTAAAATTTTCTTACCAAGATTCTGGATATAAAATTGTTGACGCTGGTAAAAATATCTTATTCGAAAATGGCAATTCCACTGTTAATTTTGATTCAGTGGTTGAGGCTAATAAACATCGCAATAAAGTTAAGGCTGATTTCAAAGATGTTGGTGCGCTTGGTTTTAGTGGTGAAATTGCTGCTAACTCGGCATTACCAGTCGCTACTACTGATAGCAATATGAAAGATATAAATTCTACAGCTGCCACAGCCGATGTAACTTCCCCTAACAACCCTAATGCTTCAGAGGTCATAAAATCAGCCGATGTTCAGGTCGCGGGTAATAAATTAGTTAAAAAAAGTATTTCTTTCGAAGTAGAATATGTTGTTTCCAAGCCAGCTCCAGCCACAGCTCCAGCTTCGGTTCCAGTTCCAAATCCAGAATCTCAAAACACCGCCACTAGTGATATTGCCTCTGTTGATAATGGCGTAGAGTCTGTGAGTATCAAAAACTTTGAAGTTTCCAGCCCTTTATATAAATTAAATATCAACGGTGAAATTACATCATTCCAAAAAGATGCCCTTCCTATTTGCAGCATATCAGTGCGGATTGAAAAATTGGACAATGTTTTGACCTACATTAAAAAATCTGTTACCAACCTCCCTAGTGCTGCCAATCCCAATAAGGTTGATGTCATTGCTGATAATGCTCCATCTGTTGATATTGCTGCTGTTTCCACCTCTGATTCTGCTACTATGCCTTCGTCTAGTCAGAAGCCAGAAGTTGATCTTTCAGTTATTATAAAAGATTTATCCAAGAAAAATATTGCCACTAACGAAGAAATAGCTGTGTTCGATTTTAGACAAGAACAAGGTAAAGATTTGCTAATCAACGAAACTTCTTTATCAGAAATAATGAGCCAAGTTTTTGTAACCTCAGCTGCTTCTTCAGCTTCGGATCTATCTGCTCCAGCAACTGCTCCAGCTCCATCTGCTCCAGCTCCGTCTGCTCCAGCTCCGGCTCAAGCCAAAACTACTGATACTGCCGCACAACCTAAAAATGCTAATTAGTGAAGCACTGGTTTTATCCAAAAATAACTTAAAACAAAAAGGCGTCAATTCTTACCAGATTGACGCCTTATTGATTTTGTGCCATTGTCTTTCTTTTAGTAAAGAACAAGTCATTTTTAATCCCAATTTTATCCTAAGCTCAAATCAACAAAGCCAATTTTTCTCGTTGGTAACGCGTAGAGAAAATCATGAACCAATTTCTCATATTGTTGGCAGGAGAGAATTTTTTGGTAATGATTTTGTGGTCAACAACAATGTTCTTGATCCAAGACCTGATTCAGAAAGTCTCATTGAGTTAGCGATAGATGTTTTTGCTGATCAAAATCAGGCTTTAGAAATTTTGGAACTCGGCGTTGGATCAGGATGTTTGTTGTTGACGATTCTAAAATATTTTCCTGCTGCTTATGGTTTTGGGGTTGATATTAGTGATAAAGCTTTGGAAATTGCCAGAAAAAATGCCGATTTATTTGGTTTGTCAAATCGGGTTAATCTTTCACAATCAAATTGGTTTGCTAATATTGATTCACAAAAAAAATTTGATCTAATAATTTCTAATCCGCCTTACATAAAAACTAATGACATTTTATCTTTGCAAGAAGAGGTAAAAAACTTTGAACCAAATTTAGCTTTAGATGGAGGCTTTGATGGCTTGGATTGCTATGATTTAATTGCTCAAAATGTTAAGCAATTTTTAAGGGAATCGGCTTTTTTATTATTAGAGATTGGTCAGGATCAAGAAAGTGATGTGATCAAAATTTTTAGTAGGGCTGGATTAAAATTTGTTCAAGAAAAAAAAGATTTATCAGGTATAATTCGTTGCTTACTTTTTCAAAATATAAAATTCTCTAATGAAAATATTTAGCGATATTAAATCAATCAGAGCTGATTTGTCTCAGTTTAAAGATAAAAAAATTGGATTTATTCCGACGATGGGAGCTTTGCATCAGGGGCATTTATCATTGATTGATTTGGCAAAAAATCATTGCGATGTGGTGGTGGTCAGTATTTTTGTTAATCAAAAACAATTTAATAATCCTGAAGATTATGCGCGATATCCAAATACTTTAAAAAAAGATATTGAACTTTTACAAGACGCTAAGGTGGATATTTTGTTTAATCCTGAGGCTGATGAAATTTATAATCAAAACTTTGCTACTAAAATTATTATTTCTGGTTTAACAGAAAATCTTTGCGGCAAAAGCAGGGTTGGACACTTTGAGGCTGTTGCTTTAATCGTTAGTAAATTGTTCAATATTGTTAAACCAAATCTGGCATTTTTTGGTGAAAAAGATTTTCAGCAATTGCAGGTGATTAGAAGGTTGGTCGCTGATTTAAATATTGATACTCAAATCTTTTCTGGTGCAACGATGAGAGAAGAGGATGGTCTGGCAATGTCATCAAGAAATTTGCGTTTGAGTGATGAGGGTAGAAAAATTTCTGGTCAAATTTATCAGAATTTGTGTTTAGCCAAAGAGCAAATTATTGCAAATATAAATATTGATTCAGTTTTATCAAAAACCACTCAAAATTTATTACAAATTGGTGCAAAAAAAATTGATTATTTACAAGTCTGCGATGAAATGAACTTGCGGTCAGTTTCTCACTTTAATCCGCAAATAAAATCGCGATTATTTATTGCCATTTATGTCGATGAAATTAGATTGATAGATAATATTCAACTATACTAAATATGAGCAGCGGATTGTTAATCAATTTATTTCTGGCAGCTATATCTATAGCGTTCTTCTTGCAGTTTTTGAGCAACAAAAAACACGCCTTATCTAAATAAAAAACTATGAAAATCATCCAAGAGACCAATTTGAAAGACGCTCAGGATACCTTACCAAAGTTGGGAATGATCTTTATGATCGCTTAATTATTAATCACCGAGCCGAAAGCGATTCCATTCGCAACAAGGTGGATGAAACGGTAAAAAATATTTATTTAAGCTATTTAGCTAATCCAAAATATCGTTCTAATATTATTAATTATTTCGCTAGGCAGAAAATTATTGTGCCAGATGCGCAGAATACTTTGATAATGCTAGTTCCATCCGAAAAAAATGGATGAGTTTAAAAATCTAGGAGAGAAATATATCAAAGTTTTGCTGGATAATAATATCAATTTACAATCTTTGAAGAGTTTTAATAATTTAATTTTTGGAGAATAAAATGGAAAATTCCTTACCAAACATAGTTCAAAAGGCTCCTTTCAAAGTTGCTGTTGAAGCAGGAAAAAAATATTATTGGTGCTCTTGTGGATTATCTAAAAACCAACCTTTTTGTGATGGCGCTCACAAAGGAACTGGTTTAAAATCAGTTATGTTTGAAGCGACTGAATCAAAAGTTTTAAATTTCTGCGGTTGCAAACATAGCAAAAACGGTGCTTTATGCGACGGCGCACACAACCAAATCTATTAACCATTTTTTCTAAAAGCTGGTATAGATTTTGTACCAAAGTGCATATTATTCTTTATGGAGCACTTGGCTCCGCCCCCCAAGAAAATAAATCTTATGGGGATCCACATACTGAATCTAATAAAATTAGTTCGGTATTGAATCAGATTCAGTATAATGTCAAAAAATCAATCTAATCCAAAACCGGAAAAAGCAAAGATTCACCACTTACTTAGTCTTTTGCCCTATTTAAGACCATATCGATTGGAAATTATTTTTGTCGTTATCACTTTAGTTGCAACTTCAGCAATCATTCTATTTTTAGGAAAAATTGTTAAATACCTAATTGATTTGGGATTTTCTTCGCAGAATATTCATTATTTAAACATAATTTTAATCGGATTGGTTTTGGCAATTATTATATTGGCAATCACTGGTTATTTTCGCTCTTTTTTGGTTAATTCTGTCGGTGAAAAAGTTATTACCGATTTAAGAAAAGATATTTATTCGCACATCATTCGCGTTTCTTCCGAGTTTTTTGAAATTGCCAAAACTGGTGATGTTATTTCCCGTCTGACTGTTGATACCAATCTTCTATATAATATTATCAGCAACTCCATTGCCTTTGCCCTCAGAAATCTTTTATTATTTTTTGGTGGAATTGCTTTTCTATTTTTAACCAGTCCGCAATTAACCATAGTTTCCCTAGCTCTAATTCCGGTTGCTATTGCGCCCATTTTTTTATTGGGTAAAAAAATTAAGAATCTTTCCAGCCAATCCCAAGAAGCCATTTCACTGGTTGGATCTCACATTGAGGAAACTATTAATGGCATCAAAACTATTCAATCTTATCTTTGCGAAGAAAAAGAAGTTCGCAATTTTAATAATTACTTAGAAGAAGCTTTGGTCGTTTCACTGAAGAAAATTCGCCTGCGGTCATTGTTAGTTGCTTTAGTAATCGCTTTTGCTTTTGGCTCAATTGCGATTGTTTTATGGTTTGGGGGTCATTTAGTTTTAAGCGGCAAAATTACTTCGGGTGAACTTTCCTCTTTTATTTTTTATTCAATTTTATCTGCAACTTCTTTAGTTTCGGTTAGCCAAGTAATGGGTCAACTACAAACCGCTTCAGCAGCCACTGCCAGACTCTTTGATCTACTCAAAATAGAATCACCAGTTTTGGAAATTGTTAATCCAGAAAAACTTATCAGCACCGCAGAAAATCATATCACTTTCAAAAATGTTTTTTTCTCCTACCCATCAAGACAAAATCACGAAGCATTACAAAATTTTAATTTAGAAATTTTACCGCGAGAAAAAATTGCTTTGGTTGGAGAAAGTGGTAGTGGTAAAAGCACAATCCTGCAGCTTCTGATGCGTTTTTATGATGTGAGCTCTGGAGAAATATTGATTAATAATCAAAATATCAAAAATTTGGCTCTCACCGACCTGCGCGGTCTTTTTGCTTATATTTCTCAAGATTGTTTTATATTTTCGGGAACCATCTACGAAAATATTGCCTATGTTGACAAAAATCTTACCGTTGCTGATATTGAAAAAATTATTGATGATAATGAGGCTCTGCACTTCATCAAAAATTTGCCGGATGGAATTCAAAGTTTTGTTGGTGAAAAAGGTGTAAAATTATCTGGTGGAGAAAGGCAGAGAATTGCTATTGCGCGGGCGATTGTAAAAAATTCACCAATCTTACTTTTGGATGAAGCGACCTCAGCTTTAGACAATGAAAATGAATTTCTAATTGCCAATTCTTTGATAAAATTAGCCAAAAATAAAACCGTCATTACTATTGCTCACAAGCTTTCTTCAATTATTAATTCGGATCGAATTGTCTTTATAAAAAATGGAGTTATCGCTGAAGTTGGAACTCATCTTGATTTAATTGAGCGTGATGGCTTATATCGCAAAATGTATGATAGCTAAATGGTTTCAAAGATAAATCTCTACATCATTAAAAAATTCCTTACCAATTTTGGGTTGGTCTTGTTTTCGGTTTCTCTTTTAATCGCCATGATCAATGTTTTTGAACTTTTAGATCGGGTTTCAGGCAAGCAAATCAGCTTTGGTAATATTGTTCTATTGGATATTCTGCAAGTTCCGAGTTTCATCGAAGATATCTCGATTTTTCTGATAATGATTTCTTCGATGATCACCTTGTTTGCGTTGTCAATTCGTAGTGAAATTACCGTGATGCGTGCTTCAGGAATGTCATTCTGGCAAATTTTGTTACCAATTGCTATTGGAGCTTTTTTGCTCGGAATATTTTTTGTTTTGGTATTCAATCCAATTTCTATCACTGCTAGTAAAAAACTGAACAAGATGGAGCAAAAATTGATTGATAAAGAAGAGGCGAACCTGCTTTCTCCAGCTCATGGAGTGTGGCTCAAACAAGAGAATATTTTAAACAGTGATGAAGATATTATTATTAAGGCAGAAAAGATTTATCGTAAAAAGCTACAAATGAATAATGTGCATTTGTGGTTTTTTGATAAAAATTATAAATTCTATAAAAAAATCGATGCCAAAACCATGTTTTTGAAAGACGGTATTTGGTATTTGCGAAATGTTATTATTAATGATGATCACAATATTAATCAGCCCAAAGACCAGTTGGAAATTGCCACCAATTTAAAAGCAGAATTTATTACCAAAAAAATCCTCAATAATTTTGATAATGTGCGGCTTTTTTCAGTTTACAGCTTGCCATCTTTAATTAATGATTTAAAGGATTCAGGATTTTCTCCAAGAAAATTTGTGGTTTATTATCATTCACTTCTAATCAAGCCATTCTTATTCATCGCAATGGCGTTAATGGCGGGTTTTTTTGCGGTTAACAATGTTCGTAGTCGCAACAATATTATAATTTTTGTTTTTGGTATCGCAGTGGGTTTAGTTTTGTATATCAGCTTCATCATAATTAATGCTTTAGGCTCATCTGGTTTAATTCCAACTTTTCTAGCAACTTGGATGATGTCGATAATTTTGATGGCAATAAGTATATTGCTAATTTTCAGAAAAGAGACTACTAATTAGTTCTGGTATTAATCGACAAATTTGTTGGCACTTAAAAAAACTTAATCAATCAATATATATGAAAAAATTATTAGCGATTATTCTATCCTCTGTCCTTCTTTTATCTTGTTCTAAGCCAGTTGTCTCTGATTTAGGAAAAAATAATAAAACTCAAAATATTGCTGAACTTCCGCAGTGGGTTGTAAGTCCAGATGAAAAAGACGGCATTGCCGCTGTTGGCATTGCCAGCCCAAGTGTTGGGGGTATCAAATTTCAAATTCCGCAAGCTGAAATTGATGCTAAAGCTAATATCGCTTCAGCCATCAATTCAGAAATTTCTCGTATTACTAAAGATGCTCTGAGAGAATCTAAAGTTGGCGATGTGAATGATGTTGAGCAAGTATTTTCTCAAGCGACTAAAGAGGTGGTAAAAAATATGCCAATGTCTGGTGCAAAGAGAATCAATATGTATCAAGCTCAAGATGGCACTTTATACATCAGAATGGTTTTGAAAAACGAAGATTACAGCAAATATCTTCAAAACAGCCAAAAGATGTATGAAAACCGCCTAAAACAAGCTAACCTTTCTCGTGATAATCTAGATAAATCTCAAGCAGCAGTGAAAGGTTTGTTTGATGAGCTAGATAAAGAAAGGGCGGCAAAATAATTTTTTTGGATTGCCGCAGAACTTTGATCTGTGGCAATCCAGCCAGTTAAAATAAAAACATTAGATTATGAAAAAATTAATTATTTTACTTTCTTTGATTTTCATCACTTCCTGCGTCAATCAAAAAGTAATTGATGCTAAAGCTCAGGAAAAAGCTAGGCATCAGGCTGAAACTGGCAGCAGAATTAATGGCGCTAGCAAAGATACCGGCGGTTTATTTGACGAAATGCAATAATAAATTTAGCCCATGATTAAAAAATCCTTTTTCACCGCATTTTTATTTCTTCTTTTCGCATGCGCTTCCAGCGATCAACCTCAGCAGCTCAGCTCACTACCTAGTTGGTATATCACTCCCAAAGCATCTAATCAAAATCTTTATGGCGTTGGTGAGGGCTATACTTTGGCGGAAGCCAGCCAAAGCGCACTCAACAATTTAGCGAGCAAATTGATGACTAGCATTTCTTCAGAATTTTCAACACTTTTAGAAAGTAACAAATATTCCACCAATGAACAAAGCCGCCAGAAGATTAATGAGGTGGTGGCAAAAATAACTTTCAATAATTATCAAGTTAGCAATTCCGCCGCGGTTGGTGGCAAAATTTATACTGAAATTTCAGTTAGTCGTGACGGATTTATTAATGATTACAGCCAAAAGTTGCAAGGTCTGAATCAAAAAATGACAGAGACTTTCAAGCAAGCACAAAGCAAAAGTATTTTAGAAAAGTTGAATGATTTAGAATCGGTCAATGATTCAAGTTTAGAGGCTGAGTCAATCACTCAGATCCTTGCTGGACTTGGCTCCAATCAAAGTAATTTTAAAAGCAATCTTGATTTATATAATTTCTATCAAAATTCTTATCAAAACCTAGCCAGTAAAATTGAATTTTTTATCGATAATACAAACGCTCCCAAACCTTTAATTAACAAGGTTATAAATATTCTTAATCACAAGAAATTAAAGGTAGTTAAAAGTAAAAATCTAGCCAATCCAGATTTGGTGATTATTCAAATTAGCTCGGATATAAACGAACAAAAAATCTATGGAAGCTATATTGCCAAGCTCAAACTCAATTTCAATTTGCTCTCCAATCAAAATAAAATTATCAAAACCACTTCTTTTGAAAATTCTGGAAGTTCAGTGATTAGTAAAGAAGAAGCAATCAATTCGGCAGTTTTTGGTATTGCTGATTTTAATTTATTTTAAGTATATGAAAAAATTATTAGTGACCGGTGGCTGCGGTTTTATTGGCAGCTGTTTTGTTTTAAGGCAAATTAAAGCTGGTAATTTGGTGGTCAATTTGGACGCTTTAACCTATGCTGCAAACCAAAATAATCTTTCCAAAATCAAAGGCAATTCCAATTATCATTTTGTAAAAGGCGATATTTTAGATCAAAAATTAGTTAGTGAAATTCTAGAAAAATTTGAGATTGATATTTTGGTAAATTTTGCTGCTGAATCTCATGTTGATAATTCCATTTCCAATCCTGGAGCATTCATTCAAACCAATATTAATGGCACTTTTGCTTTGCTCAATTCAGCATTAAAATATTGGCAAAATTTGCCTGATAAAAGAAAAGAAGATTTTCGCTTCATTCACATTTCAACCGACGAAGTTTATGGCTCACTCACTTTAGAAGAACCCAGATTTACCGAAAATAATAAATACCAACCAAACTCGCCATATTCAGCTTCTAAAGCCGCCTCTGATCATTTGGTCAGGGCTTGGAATGAGACTTATAAATTGCCAACGATTATCACTAACTGTTCAAATAATTTTGGTGCCAGACAACATTCAGAAAAGCTAATTCCAACCGTGATCAAAGCCTGTTTGAATAACAAAGATATTCCAATTTATGGTAATGGTAAAAATATTCGTGATTGGATTTATGTCGAAGACCACTGCTTTGGAATTGATTTGGCAATTGCTAAAGGAAAGATTGGTGAGAGCTATTGTTTTGGAGGCGATGCTGAAAGACAAAATATTGATATTGCTGGGCAAATTTGTAAAATTTTAGATGGGCTTCAACCTAAATTAGATAGAAAAGGAAGCAATATTTCTTACGCGAATCAAATCAAATTTGTTGAAGATCGCAAAGGTCATGATTTTCGTTATGCTATTGATTCAAGCAAAGCTAAAAAAGAATTGGGTTTTAAAGTTGATGGTAGTTTTGAAGAAAAATTAACCGCAACCGTTAACTGGTATTTAAATCAAATTAATAATTAATTTATGAAGGGAATAATTCTTGCTGGTGGTTCTGGAACTCGTTTAGCACCACTTACTAATGTGATGAGTAAACAGCTTTTGCCAGTTTATGATAAGCCGATGATTTGCTATCCGCTCGCTACATTAATGTCGATTGGCATTCGCCAAATATTGATTATCAGCACCCCGCAAGATCTGCCTAACATTGAAAAATTTTTAGGCGACGGGCGTGATTTGGGAATTGAGATACAATATAAAGTGCAAGAGGAGCCCAGAGGAATTGCCGATGCTTTTATTGTTGGAGCAAAATTTATTGGTCAAGATTCGATCTCGCTAATTTTGGGTGACAATATTTTTTATGGTTCTGAAATTAGCTCTCACAACTTGCAAGAAAATTTTAACAAAGTGCAAACGGGTGAAATTGGAGCGTATGTTTTTGCTTACCATGTTTCTGATCCACAAAGATACGGTGTTGTTGAGTTTGATGATAAAGATTTGGCTGTTGGTATTGAAGAAAAACCTAAAAACCCAAAATCTAATTGGGCAGCAACTGGTTTTTATATTTATAATAATCAGGTAGTAGATATTGCTAAAAATTTAGTGCCATCAGCACGAGGTGAGATAGAAATTACCGATGTGAACAAATTTTATTTAGACAATAAAAAATTGGGAGTGATTAAGCTCAAGCGTGGTTTTGCTTGGCTTGATGCTGGAACGCCGGATTCCTTACTTGATGCTGCAAAATTTATTCAAACTATCGAAAAACGCCAAGGTTTAAAAATTGCCTGCCTAGAAGAATTGTCCTATCATCAAGGTTTTATTGACAAAACCAAGTTAGAAAAATTAGCCGAAAGATATAAAAAAAGCTCTGATTATCGCAAATATTTAGACAATATTGAATAAAACACAGTGAACAAAAACCTCACCATCATCATTGTCAGTTTTAACAGTTCTAAAATTATTAAATCTTGTTTAGAAAAAATTAATTTTTCTAAATACAATGTTGTGATGGTTGATAATGCTAGCTCGGACGATGTTGTTCAAATTGTTACCGAGAACTTTCCGCAAGTAAAAATTATCAAATTAGATAAAAATATTGGTTATGGCAGAGCCAATAATGTTGCTCTGAGACTGGTTGAAACTGAATTTGCGCTGATTTTGAATCCAGACGCTTTTATTTTTGAAGAAGACATTGAGAAAATATTATTACAATTTCAAAAAACTCCTCAAATCGCTCTAGCTGCTCCTTTATTGCTTCCAAACTATCCAGCTTTAGAAGATGACAAAATAAAACAATTAAAAATTGTTGAATCAAATTTGCTAGAAAGCTGTGATGATTATCTCGCAGTTAAATATATTATTGGTGCAATTTTATTTTTACGAATGAAGGTTTTTAAAAAAATTGGTTTTTTTGATGAGAATATATTTTTATATTATGAAGATGATGAAATTAGCTTTAGAACAGTCAAAAGCGGATATAAAGCAGCAATAATTGCAACTGCACAAGGCTTTCACATTGGGCAAGGATCATCGGGGGGAAAGCTCAGAAATATTTATAAAAGATTTTGGCACCGTGCTTTATCCAAACTTTATTGGAAACAAAAACAAAAAGGAAAATTTGCAGCAATAAAATCAGCGATTAGATTGGTGATAGTGTTTTTCATCAAAAGCATTTTTTATAGTGCCACTTTTAACGTCAAAAAAGCTGTTGAAAATTTTGCCTTATGTTGCGGTTCGGCGGCATTCTTGATGGGTTTAAAGGCTTTTGATAAAAACGATAATCCAAGGGGATAAAATGTTCGGTGTCATTCCCACGAAGGCGGGAATCCGAAAACTTTAAAACAAAACTGGATTCCCGCCTTCGTGGGAATGACCGAGTAAGATTAAGCTCATTACTGCCCAGTTAACTTTTTTGCTGTTAATTACCGTCGGTTTTAACCGACGGATAGAACTAACTCAAATAAGGGCTTTAGCCCAATACTTCTGATGTCGGGCTAAAGCCCAGTTTTTCTTAATCTCTTAACCATCGGTTAAAACCGACGGTAATTAAGGAACCTCTGAACAACTAAAACAATGTTTTAGAAAAATTGATCTTTCTGGTCTTTTTTGGCATAAATTCCATTATTTTTGGTAAAATATGGAAATATTCCACCAAAAAGTAATGAAATTTCTACTCAAAAAATCCTCAGAAATATCAA
>CAMDOL010000030.1 GCA_945903615.1 Rickettsia typhi
AACATTCATACCAAAATCCCTACTAAATCTACCAAATAGTCTTACTAAGCTAGATCTTTCTCAGTGCAGCAATGTAGAATTGCTACTAAATCTACCAACCAATCTTACCGAGCTAGATCTTTCTTGGTGCAAAGGTCTAGAAAACTTACAAAATCTACCAACCAATCTTACCTATCTAAATCTTACTGGGTGCGTCAACCTAACATCCCTATCAAATCTACCAAATAGTCTTACTAAGCTAGATCTTTCTGGGTGCGTCAATCTAACATCCCTATCAAATCTACCAGCTAGTCTTAATCTAGATCTTTCTGGGTGCAAAAGTCTGAAATATGAGCCTAAAATTGCTATAGTAAAAACGATCGAAGACTCTTATCAGCCCACGAAAGAAGTGCTGGCAGATAAGTTTGATCTGAATCCACATTTAGCAGTTGAATTGAATAAGCAATATCAGAAATTAGAATTGAAACAACAGACAGAAATTTATGACGAGGTTAAGAAATTAACTGATCAAGCTATCAATCCACCCAAATCCACGCAATTAAAAAGAGCAGCAACAACACAATTGGGCGACAATGTCCAAAAAAAAAGTCAAAGGCAATAGTTTGAATTAGTCTGACCTTGAGCTGTGAGAATGTTTATGAATCATGCAAATAAAATCTAAATATACATTTGCTCTGCCTTCAATTTCTGCCTTTTTCTGATATTTAGTTTGCACCCAATCATCAGGAAACTTTTGCCAATCCGCCTTTGATCTGGCAAGCCAATGCCACAATCCGCTTTTTAAATATTCAGACATAATCCATTTTTTATAGCTATCAGAATCGGTGGCGATGATTAATTTTCCATCATTTTTGATTTTAGAATTGAGTAGTTTAAAAAATTCTACATCAATTAATCTTCTTTTATAATGCTTGGCTTTTGGCCAAGGATCTGGATTAAGAATATAAATTTTATCGAAAGTTTTTGGCTCGACCAGTTCTAAAAAAATGCGACTATCACCAACATAAATTTTTATATTATTCAGCGGATACTCTTCTAACTTAGACAATAAATTTACCACTCCGTTGATATGAGGTTCGCAACCAATAAATAAAATATTGGGATTATTTTTAGCATTTTCAAAAATAAAATCACCAAAACCAAAACCAATTTCTAAGTGAATTGGTTGTTGATTATTATTTAAATCTGGAATGGACGGATCTTCAATTTTGTATTGAAGAAGAAGATTGGAGAATAAATCTTTTTTGCGAATGCTTAATTTTCTAGTTCTAACTCGACCAAAGCTGCGGACAAATTTAGGCTGTTTAATGCTGGTCATTGGATAATTTTTCAACTCTCTTAATATGTCTTCCACCTTCAAATTTGGTGGCTAAAAAGGACTCAACCATTTGTATGGCAATTGTGGCGTCAATAAATCTGGCACCTAAACACAAGATGTTGGCATCATTATGCTGCCTTGCTAATATTGCATTTTTTAGATTGCTGCAAAGTGCCGCCCGAACCTGAAGGAAGCGGTTGGCGGCGATAGAAATTCCAATACCACTGCCGCAAATCAAAATGCCAAAACCAGCTTCTTGGTTGATAATTTTTTCAGCAACTTTGTTGGCAAAATCTGGATAATCAACCGAGGTTTTAGAATCGCCGCAACCCAGATCGATAATTTGATATTTTTGATTTATATTTTTAATAATACTTGATTTTAAATCAAAACCAGCATGGTCAGAGGCGATAGCAATTTTCATTTTATTTCATTTTTTATTTAGCTAAATGGACATCAACTTATCAACTACTCTCTTAAAAAAACTATTTTTAGTTTCAAAACCATCTTTGATTTTTTCTTTGGAATAAATATTTTTTAAGAAAACCAACATCCCAAAAACACTGCAAAAGGCAGGATCATCAAATATTTCTGGCAAATTACCAACCCTTACAGGATAACCAATGCGCACTGGTTTTTTGAAGATGTTGCTAGCAACTTTATCAATACCCAAAATGTTGCTAACCCCGCCAGTTAAAACAATATTATTGATTGTCATTACGCCATAACCACTTCGCTCCATTTTTTCTTTGACCGATTCTAAAATTTCTTCCAAGCGTGATTGAATGATATCTCGCAAATCTTTTTTGGTGATTTTAGTGGAACCCAAAACATCAAAATCATTCGCTTTTAAATTAATCATTTCTCGTTCTTCAACTGAACTCATAAATAAAGAGCTGTTGAGATTTTTTATGGTTTTGGCAGTTTCAAAATCAACATTTAAAATCATGGCAATATCGCGGGTGATGTGAGTCCCACCCACATTAAAATTGCCAGTATAAACTAATTTATTATCCAAAATTATAGCAAAGGAAGTATCTCCACCACCAATATCAATCACCGCTGTGCCCAAATTTAATTCATTATCAGTTAAAGAGGAGAGGGCGGAGGAATATGATTCGGCAATGTAATTATAAACTGAAAGTTGACATCTTTTTAAGCAATTTTCAATATTGCGCGCGGTTGTGGAAGAGCTGGAGACAATGTTGAAGCGTGCTGATAAAAATTCTCCCGTCATATAGCGCGGGTTTTGCACTGGATTAGAATCGTCAATTCGATATTGTAGTGGCAAAAGATGAATTACTTCACGATTATTTTTTTTATATTCAAAACGAATGGAGTTTGCCAAGTTGGTGATATCAGAAGTTTTCACCATATCAGAAGCGATTTTGCTTTTAACGATCTTTTTTTGTGAAAGAGTTTCAGCTCCAGATAAGCCAACTACTAATCTATCAATGTTAAATCCCGCCATTCTCTCTGCATCACAAACCACATTAGTGATTGATTTTTGAGCCTGTCTCATATCAGAAATTGCGCTAGCAAAAATGCCTTTTGATTCGCGATAGCCATAACCTAAAATTGTAATTTCTTTATCATCAATAGCCGCAATCAAACACACTAATTTTGAGGTGCCAATGTCTAAACATGCAACAATTTTTCCTTTGTTTTTAGCCATTATTTTTTAATTTTTTTTGGTTTTCTGATATTTTTTTAAAACCTTTTTTCTTCAGGAACCTCTGAACAGCTAAAAATTGATATTTCTGAGGATTTTTTGATATGAGTAGTAATTATAAATAATCTACTCTGTTTTTACTCTAAATTTTTAATCCCAAAACGATTAGCAATTTCTTGATATGCTTCAACCAATCCACCCAAGTCTCTTCGAAAACGATCTTTATCCATTTTATTGTTAGTGTCTTTATCCCATAAACGACAAGAGTCAGGACTGATTTCGTCAGCGAGAAGAATTTTGTCGTTTTCATCAACGCCAAATTCAATTTTAAAATCTACTAATTTAATATTAATTTTACCAAACAAATATTGTAAAATTTGATTAATTTTTAGTGTGTAATTTTTGATTAAATTTAGCTGCTCTTCTCTGACAACTTTTAAAACTTTGATGGCGTGATCATCGTTAATCAACGGATCACCAAGAGAATCATCTTTATAACAAATCTCAAATACAGCACTTTCCAAAACCAAACCCTCTTCAATGCCCAATCTTTTTGCCATTGAGCCCGCGGCGATGTTTCTGACGATAACTTCCAAAGGTATAATTGTGACTTTCTTAATTAATTGCTCACGCTCATTTAATCTTTTAATAAAGTGAGTTGGAACGCCAGCTTTAGAAACTTCATCCATTATGAATTCGGAAATAAAATTATTTAAAACTCCTTTTCCAGCAATGACATCTTTTTTTAAATTATTAAATGCAGTCGCATCATCTTTAAAATATTGAATCAGCTCGTTTTGATTTGCAGTCGCATAGAGGATTTTAGCCTTTCCTTCGTAGATTTTTGTCAATTTCATAATTTATAATTTTAATTTAACTCCACTTAGCAACTGGCGGCAAAGACATCAGGATTGCCTCTGTGTTGCCTTCGGTCATTAATCCAAATTTTGTACCACGGTCATAAACCAGATTAAATTCGGTATATAATCCGCGTTTAAGCAGTTGGTGTTCTCGCATGGAATCGTTCCATTTTTTAAACATATTTCTGCGCACCAACTTAGGAAATATATCTAAAAAAGCCAATCCAACATCTTTGGTAAAAGCAAAATCATTTTCAAAATTCTTGGCAAAATTACCGGAATTGAGATAATCGTAAAAGATGCCCCCAACCCCCCTAGACTGCTTGCGGTGCTTGATATAAAAATATTCGTCACACCATTTTTTGAAGTCTGGATAATAATTTGGGTTATATTTATCACAAGCATTTTTAAAGGCTTGGTGAAAATCATTGGTATCTTCTGCAACTTCAAACATTGGGTTTAAATCACCTCCGCCCCCAAACCAATTTTTGCTGGTGCAAATAAATCTGGTGTTAAAATGCACTGCAGGAACCAAAGGTGAACGCATATGCGCAACCAATGAAATGCCGCTCGCCCAAAAGTTTGGATCTTCCTCTGCACCTTGAATTTGTTGTCTAAATTCAGGAGAAAATTCACCAAAAACGGTAGAAATATTCACACCAACTTTTTCAAAAACATTGCCTTTCATAATCGACATTTCACCTCCGCCACCAGCCTCTCTTTGCCAAATTTTTTTTTCAAACATAGCTTTGGCTGGATCAACTTCAAAAGCAATTGGCTGCTCACCAGAACATGCGTATTTTTGCTCAATTGCTTCAAACTCAGCGCAAATTTTATTTCTTAATTCCAAAAACCAAGCCGAAGTTAATTTTTGTTTCTCTTGCAAGCTATAATTTTTCATAACCACAAATCTTTAATCCATAACCTTCCAAACCAATTACCGATTTTTGAGAATTGGTTAAAAGACGCATATTTTTTATGCCCAAATCCAAAAGAATTTGCGCGCCAATTCCATAATTTCTGAGTTTAGGATTCTTAGACTTGCTGTTTGATTGATTGATCAAATCAATAATCGCCTCGTTAGTTTGGCGAATAATCACAATCACGCCGCATTTTTCTTCAGAGATTTTGTGCATCGCTTTTTGCAAAATTCCAGTTTTGTCATTTTGTTTATCATCTAAAACATCGCTAAAAATATTTAGGTGATGCATCCTCACCAGCACTGGTTTTTTCTCATCAATTTTTCCTTTTACCAAAGCTAAATGTTCAACATTATTTACCTTGCTTTGATAAATAATTGCCCGAAATTTTCCAGCAATTTTGCTGTCAATTTCAGTTTCGTCAATACGCTCAACGAGCTTGTCATAATAGCGGCGATACTCAATCAAATCCGCAATGGTAGCAATTTTTAGATTATGTTTTTTGGCAAAAATTTTCAGATCATCCATTCGTGCCATTGTTCCGTCATCATTCATAATTTCACAAATTACTCCTGATGGATTTAATCCTGCTAATTTAGCAATATCAACCGCCGCTTCAGTATGACCTGCACGCACCAAAACGCCGCCATTTTGTGCTTTGAGTGGAAAAATATGCCCAGGGCTAACAATATTATTTTTTCCTTTTTGAGGATTAATTGCTTCAGCAATAGTTTTGGCGCGGTCTGCTGCTGAAATGCCAGTAGTAATTCCCTCGCGAGCCTCGATAGAAACTGTAAAAGCTGTGCCGTGTTTAGAGCCGTTTTGTTCTGACATTAAAGGCAAACCAAGCTCTTCAATTCTTTTTTCTGACAAAGTTAAGCAAATTAATCCACGCCCATATTTGGCCATAAAATTTACTGCTTGATCATTGCACATTTGGGCTGGAATCACCAAATCACCTTCATTCTCACGGCTTTCATCATCAACCAAAATAAACATTTTACCTTGTTTAGCATCGTGAATAATTTCGGGAATTGTAGAGAGAAAGTTTTTAGACATATTTTTATTCATTAAATTCATAATCTCTTTCAACCTTGCAGATTCTGGTTTTGAAAGATTTATACCATTGTTTTTTACCTAATTTTTGCGCCACTAAATGTTGGCTATTATTCTTCCATTCCTTGATCGCTTCTAAACTTTGCCAGTAAGAAACTGTAATTCCAAGTCTTTCTCCAAAAGCGTCACGAACCGATTCTATTCCCAAAAATCCTGGTTGTGTTTTGGCTAACTCATCCATCTTATCCGACATTGTGCCATAACCTTGATCAACTTCAGTTCTAAGTGAAGTAAAAATTACCGCGTAATAAGGGGGTGAAGGGGTTTTGGCTATCATTTGTTTGCGATTAATTTATCCAAATATCTGGCAATTAAATCGACTTCTAAATTTAAATAATCACCAATTTTTAAATCAGAAAAGTTAGTGTGATCAAAAGTATGTTTGATAATGTTGACACTAAAAGAATCATCCAAAACTTCATTAACCGTCAACGAAACTCCATTCAATACTACCGAGCCCTTTGGCGCAATAAACTTTTTTAAGTTTTGAGGCAGTTCAATAAAAAATTGCCAAGAATCATTATTTACCGGATTAATTTTTTTTATCTGCACCACATCATCAATATGCCCAGAAACCAAATGACCGCCTAGTTCATCACCCATTCTTAAAGCAAATTCTAAATTAATTTTATCACCAATCTGCCAGTTTTTGATATTGGTTTTGTCTAGTGTTTCTGGTGATGCTTGAAAAAAAAGATTAGATAATTCTTGGCGAACCAATGTCAAGCAAGCCCCATCACAAGCAATCGAACAGCCAATTTCTAGATTACGATTTGTTTGATGAGGTAGCTGAATAGTGATTAATAAATCTTGATTAGAAGAATGAGAAAGATTTTGAACATTACCAATATGATTAATAATTCCGGTGAACATAATTATTTGATATTAGCTTTAATAAATTTTTTAATCTTTTCCAAAGCTCCAGCCTCAATTTGCCTAACTCTCTCCTTAGAAATTTTATAAACCTTACTCAAATCATCCAGCGTTGGTGGGTTATCGCTGAGCTGGCGTTTGATAACGATATCTTTTTCACGATCGTTTAATAGTAAAATTGCTTGCTTCAAAAGTGCGGTTTGTTGTGATTTTTCTTGGTTGTTGATTGATAATTGTTCCTGATTCATAAGTGGAGAAGCCAAACTATCACCAACCTCAATCCCGTCTTCATCGCCAATCACCTGATTGAGTGAGCCGTCAGAATGCTGCATTCTAGCGTTCATATCAATCACCTCCCGCTCAGAAACATTCAAATCGTGAGCAATTGTTTTAATATCTTCGGGAAGCAAATTGCCGGTTTCGTTCATCCCTAATCTCTTTTTAATTTTCCGTAAATTAAAAAATAATTTTTTCTGCGCAACTGTGGTGCCAATTTTTACCATTGACCAAGAGCGCAAAATATATTCCTGAATATAGGCTTTTATCCACCACATCGCATAGGTTGAAAAACGAAAACCTTTGCTTGGATCAAATTTTTTTACCGCTTGAATCAGACCAACATTGCCTTCCGAAACCAAATCAACAATTGGCAAACCATAGCTACGAAACTTGCTGGCAATTTTTACCACCAATCGCAAATGGCTTTGAATCAACATCTTTGCCGCTTCTTTATCGCCAGTTTTTTGAAAGCGCTCACCATATTTTTGCTCTTCTTCAAAAGTGAGCAGCGGAAATTTTTGAATCTCTTGTAGATAATGATAAAAACTCGCTTCAGCAGAGCGAACTTTGGGCAGAGAAATTATTGAGATATCGTTAGACATATAAGATTTGTTGTAGTTGATAACTAATCGAAACTACTAGGAAATGTTGAGATAATGTAGGTTTTTAGAAGAAAATTGTCAACTATGTCATCAATCAAAGATTGTCAAATATGAATAAATAAACTAACAGTTTCTAGGTCACCTCTAAAAATTAGAATTTTTTCAAGGCACCCTCTAACCAACCAAGACCTTGGTATTTAATCTTCTTGTTTAGGAATATCGTTCTCGTCAACCCCCCAAATTTCTTTTTTAGAAATCCAACCTTTTTTGCCAACTACTTTGATTCCGCAATATTCAACATTGCATTTGATAAAATCACCAACCACATTATTTTCTAGACGCAGCATAGCTTTAGATTTTTCAGTAGGCTTGGAATAAAGATTAACAAAGCTTTTTGCGGTGCGAACAATGGTCGTTCTTTTTTTAGTAACCAAATTTTGATTTACCCAACCAGTATCGCCTTCGTAATCTTTGATCTCGTCCCAATTGTCATATTCGCTGATAACTTTGACCGGAAGACCACGCAGTTTGAAAGTAAATTTGATTGGATATTGCGAGCCCGGACCAGCACGAACATTGGTTTCATTGGATCTTAGGGAAGCAAAATAATTTTGTTCAATTGGTTTATCAAAAGCCATCAGCTGAGAGTTGGCAAGAAGAGGTATTACGAAAAGCGGATAAAAAATTTTATTTTTTATTATTTCTTTTTTGATGATAATTTTTTCCGCCATTTTTGATATTTTCTTGTTTGCTTCTAGTAAGTGCTAAATCGTCTTTTTTGACATCGCCCACAATTATACTTCCGGCTCCAACAACCGCTCCGTCACCAATATTGACTGGTGCGATTAAAGCGGTGTTTGAGCCGATAAAAACTTTTTTGCCAATTTTAGTTTTGGATTTTTTATAGCCATCATAATTGCAAGTGATGGTTCCAGCTCCAATATTGGCTTCTTCGCCAATTTCAGAATCACCGATATAGCTTAAATGATTAATCTTGGCGCCTTTTTTAATTAGTGATTTTTTTATCTCAACAAAATTACCAATACGGGCATTTTCTTCAATCACAGTTTCTGGTCTGATGCGAGCAAACGGACCAATAACTGCCCCAGATTTTATTTTTGCTCCTTCAATATGAGAAAATGATTTTATTTCTATGTTTGAATCAATCTCAACACCAGTTCCAAAAACAACATTGGGGTGAATGATTACATCATTACCAATTTTGGTATCGAAAGAAAAATAAACCGATTTGGGATTTAAAATTGTCACCCCTGATTCCATCAGGTGTTGACGGATTTCTTTTTGTTTAATTTTTTCTGCTTTAGCCAGCTCCACTCGTGAATTGACGCCCATAACCTCTTTTTCATCGGTGTGAATAAAGCCGCAAGTGAGCTTTTGTTTTTGCGCAACACCAACAATATCAGTTAAATAAAATTCACCGCTGGCATTCTTATTATCAATTTTAGCTAAAAGCTTTTTAATTTGTGAGCCTTTAATGGCGATAACTCCAGAGTTGCAGAGAGTTATGGCTTTTTCTTCCACGGACGCATCTTTAAATTCAACAATGCGAATCAACTGATTTTTATCAATCACCAAATGCCCGTATTTATTATCATCAAAGCAATGAAAACCCAAAACGCAAACAGCATTTTGTTGTTTAATGATATCCGAAATCATATTTTTAAGCGTTTGAGCCTTGATTAATGGTGTATCACCGTATAGAACCAAAACTACATCGCCAACTTTTTTTAAAGACTTAAGCCCAGCTTCGAGGGCGTGCGCAGTGCCCAATTGTTTATCTTGAGTAGCAAAAGTTAAATCAGTTTTTGGATGTTGCTTAGAAATTTCTGCAGCGAACTTTTCCATCTCGCTAGAAATAACCACAGAAATATTGTCGGGTTTAATTTGTTTAGCAGTATCGATCACCAAGTTTAACATTTCTCGGTTAGAAATTTTATGCAAAACTTTTGGCTTTGCCGATTTCATACGGGTGCCTTTGCCGGCGGCGAGAATAATAATTGATAGGGACATAGTTTTTATTAGTCGTTAGTTATTAGTCGTTTATTGAGATTGGGAAAACTAATTCAGCTGGCAAAAGTTGAAATAAGCCAGTAGGCACCTTGAAAAAATTAGAATTTTTTCAAGGTGCCCTAATGACTAACGACCAATGAATAGTCTAATTGGCTGCCTTGTTAACTAATTTATTTTTACCAATCCAAGGCATCATTGAACGCAATTTTTCGCCAGTGGCTTCAATTGGGTGAGTCTTGCCTTTGGCTCTGAGAAGATCAAAGTTTTTATTTCCAGATTTACTCTCATTCATAAATTCTTTAGCGAATTGACCAGATTGAATTTCACCTAAGATTTTTTTCATTTCTGCTTTAGTTTCTTTCGTAATGATTCTTGGTCCACGGGTTAAATCGCCATATTCTGCAGTGTTTGAAATTGAATAACGCATATTGGCAATGCCACCTTCGTAAAGCAAATCAACGATCAACTTCATTTCGTGTAAGCATTCAAAATAAGCCATTTCTGGAGCGTAGCCAGCTTCAGTTAGAACTTCAAAACCAGCTTGAATCAAGGCGGTAACGCCGCCACAAAGAACTGCTTGTTCACCGAATAAATCAGTTTCACACTCTTCTTTAAAAGTGGTTTCAATAACGCCTGACCTTCCACCGCCAACTGCTGAAGCATATGACAAAGCAATTTTTAAAGCGTTACCAGATTTATCTTGTGCAACCGCAACCAAACAAGGAACGCCGCCGCCTTTAACATATTCACCGCGAACTGTGTGACCCGGACCTTTTGGAGCAATCATAAATACATCTAAATCTGGACGAGCTTTAATTAGATCAAAGTGAATATTAAGCCCGTGAGCAAATGCTAATGAAGCACCTTGTTTTAAATTATCTTTTAAATCTTGCTCATAAATATCAGCTTGAAATTCATCGGGAGCTAGAACCATCAAAACATCTGCCCAAGCAGCTGCTTCTTTGTTAGATAAAACTTCAAAGCCAGCATTTTGTGCTTTCACAGCGGAGGCAGAACCGGCGCGAAGAGCAATTTTAACTTGGACAACACCAGAATCACGAAGATTTTGTGCGTGGGCATGGGCTTGAGAACCGTAGCCAATAATAGCAACTTTTTTGCTTTGAATGATACTCAAATCAGCATCGCAGTCGTAATAAACTTTCATAGTTGGATTTAAAGATTAGTTAAAAAGATAAAGAGCAAGCAGTTTATAAATCGTGTGAATATAAGTCAATAATCAAGGACTTATTTCTTGAACAAAAACTCTATTCCTGAGAATGTTGCCAGAAGTGCGACAATTTTTTTGAAATTGGATTCGCTGATTTTTTTGTGGACGCGATGGCCGAGATGAATTGAGATTGCAAGAGGCGCAGCGATCCACCACAGTTTAAAAAAAATATCAGGAGTTAATGTTCCTTGAAGTGAGAATTGACAAATTCGGATTAAGTTAAAGACGATAAAAAATATTGCCAAGGTGGCACGCATTTCAGATTTATTTTTGAATTTGTCTTTTAGAGCAATCGCAAAGAATGGTCCGCCAATACCAAAAAGACCCTGAGAAATTCCGCCAATAGTTAGAACTAGTTGAGAAAAATGTTTGGGTAATTTTATGTCATCAAAAAAAATAGTTTTGGCTGCTAAAAATAACAAAAATAATCCAAAAGAAAAAATGATAACCCCTGAACTATTGTGAGTAAAAAACACCGCACCGATGAAAGTTCCTATCAGACAATAAGGAAGAGATTTAAAAAAAATATTTTGAGCAAATCCTTTGTAATCAGAAGCCACCACAAAAATGCTGGCAGTTGTGGCAGTATAAATCGCCATTAAAATTAATTCTTTGATATCGACAAAAAATCCTAAAATAGAAAACGCAACCAAAGATCCGCCAAAGCCGATGATGCTTTCAACGAAAAATCCAGAACAGAAAATTAAGCCAATGAGAAGTGGGCTCATAAAAATATATCGAATCTGATTTAAGGAACCTAAATTTTATTAGATTCGGTATGAGAATACCCGCAAAGCGGGGCGAAGCAAGTGCTCCGTAAAAACAAATTAACTATTCTAAATTAGATTTTGAATCTGATTTAGAATGTTTACATTTTGGTTTTGGTGACTAGGATTTGCCCAAGTTTCAACACAGTTTTTTGCCAAAGTTTTTGCAGTCTAATTTTTTTATCTTAATTATAAATGAGAAAGTCTAAGTTTATTACTGTTTTTGTTGGTTGTTTTTTGTTGCAATACAATGCTAACGCTATTGATACAACTAATGGAATTTGGAAAAATTTAGATGAGCAATATGAGCAAACTGTGGATAATAAAAACTTGATCAGCACAATGTTGAACAATCGAGTTTATTACACCAATACTTATAATTCAGATAATCCAAAAGATGAATATAGTGATGCTTTTCTAAGATCAAAATTAGGTTTGAATTTGCGGTTGAGTGATAATTTTATAATAAAATCTAATATCGAATTTGATGTTATGCCGCAAGCCTCAGAAACGGTAAGAAGAAATCAATTATCAACTGGCGGAGGTGATAAATCTTTTGAAAATGAAGGCGCTTTCATTGATGAATTAGCCTTGAATTATAACTACAAAAACTTTTCAGCCTTAGCTGGAAAATTTACCGCCAATTTTGGTGATGCTTGGAAGTTACAAAATTGGAAGTTGCAAAATGGTATTTGGGTTAATGAGTTAGCCAGAGAATATAAACAGGCTGAGAAATTAGGATTTGGAATCATCCAAAGAGCTGGAGATCAAAAAATCAATGGCGAATATGTTTTTGGCTTGAGCGCTTTTACTGATGATCGCAAAAATTTAGACAATTCAATTATCACTTCACGAGACGGGGCTTTAAAAACTGATGGAGCTCTAAGAGGCACAAGAAATCTGGATTCATATGTTCTTTCCACCGATATTTATTATGATTTTGGCAATGGGGAAAAATTATCTTACCATTTTGCCTATTTAAATTTGGCAATTAATGATCGCCAAAATCAAAGCAATATTCCGACTAGCATAGGTGATGAAAAAGCCATTGCACTAAATATGAATTATAAATATCCAATTAATAATAACTTTTTGCTTGATAGTTTTGTTGAATATACAAATATCAGTAATGCTGGCGGAGATACTGAAGCTAATGCTGATTATTTGACTTTAAATTTTACCACTTATATTCATAAAGATTTTTCTATAACCTTAGCCATGGCCAAGAAAAAGCAGATCAAGATTGGTGAAAATGGAGTTGATAAATCAATAAATGAGTTATCTTTTGGATATAAATTTGATGATTTAAACTCGGCTTTAAAAGGATTTTTTGTATCAGTTGGTTATCGAGAAGGTAAGGTTAATGATAAATTTGCCCCGATAAAAGATAAGGCTTTCGGCTTTTTGGTTGCACATAAAATTGAATTTTAAGATGAACAAAGATTTAATCATCGCCATTCCTAAAGGCAGAATTCTTAGTGAGCTAAAAGTTTTGTTCTTGCAAATTGGTTTTGAGCCAGAGGCAGATTTTTATAATGAAAATTCTCGCAAATTAATTTTTGAAAGCAATTTTGATAATTTAAAAATTATTAAAGTACGCAGTTTCGATGTTGCCACTTTTGTAAAGTTTGGTGGAGCGGATCTTGGGGTTTGTGGCTCAGATGTTTTGGAAGAATTTTCTTCCCCCGATATTTTTTCGCTTTTTGATTTGGAGATTGGCAAATGCAGGCTTTCTATTGCTACTAAAAGCGGCAATGACGATTTTGCAAATAAAAGCCATTTAAGAATTGCTACTAAATATCTTAATCTTACTAATAATTATTTTTCTGCGCGGGGCATTCAGTCTGAATGCATAAAGCTCAATGGTGCGATGGAATTAGCCCCACATTTGAATTTGTGTGATTACATTGTTGATTTGGTTAGTACTGGAAATACTTTAAGAGAGAATGGTTTGGTGGAAGTAAAAAAAATTATCGATGTCAACTCTTGCTTCGTGGTTAATCGACATAGTTTGAAAACTAAAAACCAACAATTGCTCAAGGTAATAAAATTGTTTGATACAAGAAAATTTATCAAAGATTGAAAATAAAATTTTTCCCCCACAATTTTAAAAAAGTTCTCATCTCCTTAATTCTTATTGCCTCCTCTTTTTTTTTCGTTGTTCAAAATGCAGTCGCCGCCCCTGATTATGTTAGAAAGACTTGGTATGAGGGTGGCAGTGCCCCTGAATATGTTAAAACGGCTTGGTCTAAGGGTGGAAGCCTTTGTCAAACTGAAAAACTTGATTTTGGCCCAATGATGTCCAAGGATCAGGAATGGGAAATAGATAACCCTACTTGTATAGCGTATGTCGCTGTTTCTGGTGCGGCAATTCTTGTCGCCGCCACCGCGTCATCATCTTTGTGTCAAAATTCTCAAGCTATAGCTATTCAAGCTGCATTTATAGCAGCGGGCATTGTGCTTTCCCCACAAATGATCCAAGATCGAATTGTAGAAAATTTGGCTTGTGCTCGTTTTATTGGTCTTTGTACTTCTTCAGGGGCAACGAATGCTGTAGATTGCGGCTTTGCAACATCTTGTTGCGCTGGAACAGCCATAACTCTTGCAACAACCGGGGTTGCAATTGGTGCTTTAGCGATAATCTGGCAAGCTGCGGTTGATAGCCAAAAAGATGCTCAT
>CAMDOL010000031.1 GCA_945903615.1 Rickettsia typhi
AGCTTTGTGTTAAAGCTGCATCCTGTCGGTTTCAAATTTTATATTCCAAAATTTAATCTCTTCTTTGGAGGTGGTGGAGGCGGCGGAAGAGGAAGGCTTTTTGTATCTGTTAGACATTTTAGGGCGCACATTTAATCACTACTTAAAATTTTTAATGAAAGAAAACTAGGTAGTGTATTCTAGCTCTCTAACTTTTATTTCTCAATTTAAAAAACAGTCATTCAACCAATTACCGTACAATTGCCGAATTTAGGCATAATCACTCCTTAATTTAAAGTTAAAATAACGATAAATTAGGAGGTATAGATTGTCTAGAAAATTGGGCGCCTGTCAGGGCGTAAAAGGCACGGAATACTCTGTTGCTGGCTGGAAAAGAGATAAAATTTTCCCCGATTTTTTAGTTAGAATGGAAAATGAAAATGGGTTTGTAAATTTCAATTTGTGGAAACAAAGGGTGATCACTTAGAGGGAAACAAAGATACCAAATATAAACAGCAAGTTTTTGATTATTTAAATAGTTTAGCAAAAAAAGAATTTGGCATTGTTGGAGAATTTAATTTAATGGAAAATCAAGATGAATTAAATTTTCAAATTATTTTGCAGGATAGATGGGAATCAGATATTAAGGGGATAATTTGGGAGTTTTGAGAAAGATTTGTGAATCAAATCCTTTAGAAGTGGATAAGTAAAGAGACGCGATATTTCGCGTCTCTACCTTGATTAGTTGGCTAATTTGATATTGCCAGCGGCTTTTCTGCCTTTGTTGTCCTCAGCGTCATAGCTGATTCTTTGTCCCTCATCTAGTCCTTTAAGACCAGCTTCTTGGACAGCTGAAATATGAATAAAAATATCAGCACCACCGTCATCTGGTTTAACAAAACCATATCCTTTAGTACCATTAAACCACTTAACTGTTCCAGTTGCCATAAATAAATAAAAATAAAAATAAAAAAATAATAAAAAACACTTTTTTAATCTTTCAATTAAAAAGGTTAGCTCTACAAAACTCTTCTTGCGAAATAGCCAGCAAAACAAACCAGATGGTCAGTAAGCCACAAGAAATCTAGCTTGTCAATCAAAATTAATTTAATTCTAAAAAGGCAACATTCTTCTGATCAAAATGACACAGATCACTAAAAAAATCACGATTAGTGGCAGTCAAAAAGCTTTGGCATTCCAGCCCTACGATCTCTTTCATCAAGTCGCTGCGTCTTTGGTTGTCAAGGTGGGAGACGATTTCATCCAAAAGTAAAATTGCCATTGGCAAACCCAATAGAGAAAATAATCGAATTCGTGAAAAAGTTAGGGCAATTAAAATTGATTTTTGTTCACCAGTTGAGCAAAATTTTGCTTCGATTTTTTTATCTAATAAAATTGCTGTAATGTCGCTTCGATGCACGCCAAAACTGGTGCGGCTGGTTTTGGCATCTAATTTGCGATTGGCTTTTAATTTTTCAACAAACATTTCTTCAACTTCAATTGCTTTGTGATTTGCTGCTAAATTTTCAGTTTCGCCAATAATTTGAATTTGAGCTTTAGTAAAATTATCGCTGCCTTGCAAAATAGTTTGATTCAAATAATTCACCGCTTCATTTCTAGCGCTAGCAATTGCGGTGCCAAGTTCAGCTATTTTACGCTCAACAATATCTAGCCAATTTTCACCATTAGAAAAACGATTTAACAGACTAATTCTCTCGCGTATAGAATGGTTGTAAGCGTTGATTCTGCTGTTATGAGAAGGGTCGATATCGGCAACAATTTTATCCAAAAATTTTCTTCGCAGAGTTTTTGAAGAACAAAACAAATTATCCATTTGTGGAGTGAGCCAAATGATGGCGGGAAAATTTTTGTAACGAGAAGAGCTGATTAAAATTTTATTATTAACTTGAAAAATTCTTTTATTTTCAGAAACCAAATAAGAAGTGCCAATATTTTCAATATGTGGATGATTATTGATTTGACTATAGATGGTAAAATTTTGGAGGGGATTTTCTTGATAAATCATTTCATCTAGGTCGGCGCCTTTTAAGCCCTGACCTTTGTTTAGAAGGCTGATTGCTTCTAAAATATTGGTTTTACCTACACCGTTTTTGCCAAAAATTGCAGTAATTTTTGCTCCAAACTCAAAATTTTTAGATTGATAATTGCGAAAATTATTGAGTTTGAGCTGGGATAAAAATGTATGTTGAAGCACTCTAAACTCGGATTGGCATAATCACATACAAACCATCATTATCATCGGTTTTGATTAGTGCTGGTGAGGTTCCGTCTTTGAAAAGAATATTGATTCTTTCTTTATCAATCTGACCAATAATTTCTAAGAAGTAGCGAGAATTAAAGCCGGTCTCAATGATATCCCCTTGAAAATCTACCTCAATTTCTTCGCTAGCGTTTCCATTGTCATTGCTTTTGATTTGAAAGCTAATTTTGCCGCTTTCTAAAACCAATTTGATTGATTTGTTTTTATCGGTAGCAATTGTAGAAACGCGATCTACCGCATCAAAAATTAATTTTCTATCAACCTTCACTAGCTTATCATTATTTTTTGGAATAACCCGATCATATTCAGGAAATTCGCCATCAATTAATTTTGAAATTACAATTGAGTTGCCAGAGCTGACGCGAATTTTTGCTTTAGAAAATGCAACGGTTGCTTCTTCATTTCCTTCAACAATTTTTCTAATTTCGTTGATGGTTTTTTTAGGAATAATTACCCCAGCAACTGCTGAAGTGAGGCTAGAAGCGGTTGAAGAAGCGAGCGCTAAACGATGACCGTCAGTGGCAATTCCTCTAAGTTCAATATTATTGCCAACGGCGATGCTGTGTAAGAATAATCCATTCAAATAATATCGGGTTTCGTCAGATGGAATGGCAAATCTGGTCTTATCAATAATTTTGATTAATTCACTACTTTTGATATTGAAATTCACCAACATTTCGCCTTCAGACAAGACTGGAAACTCAGACGGATCAAGGCAAGGGAGTGAAAATTTTGATTTGCCGTAGCTAATTTTAATATTGGTATTATCTTCATCAGATTCAACATTAATATCGGCAATATCAGGAATTTTTCTGATGATATCATAAAATAATTGCGCCGGAACCGTGGTAACTCCTTCCTTGCTGATCAAGGCTTCGCCGCTGGATATAATTACGATATCCATATCGGTTGCGGTTAAATTTAGGCGACCATTTTTCGCTTCAATTTTAACATTGAGTAAAACAGGAATTGTGTTGCGTTTTTCGACGGCGCCATTGACATTGGAAAGTGCTTTGGCGATTGCTGATTTGCTGATTTGAAATTGCATAGAATTTGGGTTTAAGGTTGAGCTGGCAAGTAAATCGCAAATTTTTAATTAAATCAATAGATTTTAGCTTGCTTCTTGTCTATGATCTTTCTTCGAAAAAATAGTTTCTTTTCCCCAAAAACTATTGTAATTTGCGGCGGTTAAAAACTAATCTAAAACAATTAGGAATTACGCAAAATCGCTATTAACGGTGTCCAAGACCAAAAATGCTTCCCTTTTAAATACTTTTACATTTTTTGGCAATGAGAAAATCGCAGTGGTTTTTCCAAAGCCACACATTTGTTATATTGGTTATTTTTTGTTTCCCTAGCCTAGCTGCTGACAACAAGTCATCCAAACCAAATCTTCCTGCCGTTCTTAAAGCTGATCAAATTGACGCAGATAGAACAAGTAGTGTCTTAAATGCTATTGGTAATGTGGAGTTGACCAAGAATGGAAACACACTTTTTGCTGATCAGCTTATCTATGATAAAGGTGCTGGTAATGTTCGGGCTTTAGGTAATATCAAAATTAAAAATTATGATATTGGTAATTTGCTAGCTAAAAAAGCTGATATGAAAAGTGATTTTAAGTCAGGAAGTTTTAGTGAGGCAACTATAATTTTTAATGACGGCTCTTATATCAAATCCCCAAAAATTACTAGGAATAGCGAGGTAGAGACAGTCTTTGCTATGCCAATTTTTTCTCTTTGTCCTAATGACGATATTAAGGGTGCTAATCTTTTAGCTGGCACCAAAACTGACGCGATTTCTATTGCTTCCAATCAAACGATTATTAACAAAACTACCAATACGATCAAAACCCGAGGAGGGGTAATTAGATTATATGATTTTCCGGTTTTTTATACCCCTTACCTAAGCACTGCAATACCATCCTCAACAAGAAAAAGTGGATTCTTACCCCCATCTTATGTGAACAGCACTAAGCTTGGGTCTGGTTTTAGAATTCCTTATTATTTTAATATCGCTCCCAATAAAGATTTAGACTCGACCCTGCAATATAACCCATCAGGAGGGCATTTGTTGCTGGATAATAGATATCGCCATTTACTAAAAACTGGTCTTTATAATATTAATTTGGAGTTAGCAAATAATGAACCCAAGGCTAATAATTTGGCTGTGGTTGCTGGCAGTAACGATGAAAGCACCCAGAAAGTCAGGTGGTATGGAACTTCCAAGGGGGATATTATTTTGCCTAAAAATTTGGGCATAGATTTTAATATCAATAATGTTGGCGATAAAAATTACTTGCGAGATTATCACAATCAATTTTTGGGAAGCACAACTTCGGAAGCAAATTTAGATTATATTAAAGATCGCGATTATGCCTCAATAAAAACTGTAAAAATTCAAGAGCTGGAAGTTGGGATTGATGGCAAAGAAACCCCGTTTGCCTTGCCAATTATCAACTATTCTACATCTAGCAAACCACAAGGCGGAATTTTAAATCAAACCTATTTGGGACTTTTTAATTCGACCGTAATCACCAGAGCTAATGGCTTACAATATCGTCGTGCATCTTTTAAACCTGAGGTTGTTGTGCCTTATAATTTGATGGGAAATTTATTTGCGCTTTCTGCCAATGTTCAAGGGGATTTTTATAATTTAGAAAATAATTTTACAATTACGCAGCGTGATAATAATTTTAATAGTGCCACCACCAATTACCGCCCTGAGGCGAGTTTAAAATGGTCGCTACCTATGGTTAGTAAATATAAAACCAACACTATCATTCTTGAGCCTTTAGCTAATATTGTGATCAGCTCTTATAAAAATAATTTTAACAAAATTCCTAACGAAGATAGCGGTAATACTGAATTAACCCAAAATAATTTATTTTTAAGTGATCGCTTTACAGGCTTTGATCGTAATGAAAATGGAAAAAGACTAACCTACGGATTTAGATCTTACTTCTTTAATGAAAAAGTCGGTCAGTTTAATTTGGGTTTGGGACAAAGTTGGAGAGGACAAACCAAGTCGCAAGATATTGTAATTCGTGGTTTTAACGATAACAACAAGTCAAATATTGTTGGTGCATTAGGATATAAAGCGCCAAATATTTTTAGTGTTCTTTATAATTTCCAGCTCAATGAATCCAATTATCGAAATGACACTAATGAGGTGAATACCGCTTTAAATTTTGGCAGATTTAATATTAGCAGTAATTATATTTTAATTAGAAGAACATTGAATAATTTGAATGCAAAAAAGCAGCTTGATGTTGGCGTTGGATTTCAAATTACTGACAAATTATTGGCTAGTATCACCGATACTCATGATCTAGTTACCAACAGAGCCATTGTTAGAAAATACGGTTTGGGTTATAATGGTTGCTGCGTTACTTATAGTATATTTTTAAGCGAAAACAATCCAACTGCTTTGGCCAAACCGCAAAAATCTTATAATGTTATTTTTACAATTAAAAATTTGTAACCAGATTAACTATGTCTGCCACTCCAATTCCAGCTTGATCTTGCATTACATTAACATTATTTTGTTCGATGAATTCATCCTTCATAAATAGCTGGCGGAATTTGAAATTGCTTTTTTCCAAATAACCATTCACTGATAATAACTGCATCACTGCACCACCAAATCCGCCCGAGGCGCCATCTTCTATGGTTATTAAAAATTGATGAGTTTGTGCCAAATCAAAAATTAATTCTTGATCGAGAGGTTTGGCAAATCTGGCATCAGCAATAGTGATTTTGATGCTATGATTTTCTTCCAGAATTCTTGATGCTTTAAGTGCGTTTTCTAAAATTGTTCCATAACATAAAACTGCGACCACACTACCCTTCTCAACAATTCTTCCTTTTCCAATTTCTAACGGTTCAATATTTTCTAAATCAATATTTAATATGCTTTCGCCTCGCGGATAGCGGATAGCGGATGGACGGTCATTAATATTGGCGGCGGTTGCCAACATTCTGGCTAGCTCATCACCATTGCTTGGTGCCATCAAAACAAAATTGGGAAGATTGATTAAGTAAGAGATGTCGTAACATCCAGCGTGAGTTGGGCCGTCGGCACCAACAAATCCAGCACGATCAATGGCAAAGCGAACTGGTAATTGTTGCACCGCAACATCGTGAACAATTTGATCATAAGCCCTTTGCAGGAAGGTGGAATAAATTGCTGTAAAAGGTTTGATGCCTTCGCAAGCTAGGCCGGCGGCAAAAGTCACTGCGTGCTGTTCGGCAATGCCAACATCAAATAATCTAGCCACCTTTTCTTTGCCAGAAAATTCTTTAGCAAAAATATCTAAGCCAGTTCCAGAAGGCATTGCTGCGGTGATGGCAACAATTTTATCATCTTTTTTAGCAAGATGAGTTAAAACCTGACCAAATATCTGGCTGTAGGTTGGATGAGTGCTAGATTTTTTATCTTGTACGCCAGTTTCTGGATCAAATCTTGTGACTGCATGAAGACAATCTTCGGATTTCATTACCTCATTATAACCATATCCCTTTTGGGTTACAGCGTGAATTAGAATTGGCGTAGTACTTTCATCGTCACGAATATTTTGTAAAATTGGCACTAAAATATCCAAATTATGACCATCAACTGGGCCAATATAATAAAAGCCCATCTCCTCAAAAATATTGCCACCCATCCACCATTCTTTAGCGGCCTTTTCTAATTTTTTCGGGTATCTAGAGATCCAATCGGGTAGTTTGTTTAGAACTTTTTTAGATAGTCTGCGAAATGTTAGATAAGATTTAGAAGCGGCTAATTTGGAAAGATAATTCGACATTGCCCCAACCGGAGGAGCGATTGACATATCATTGTCATTTAAAATTACAATCAAACGATTATGCATTGCACCAGCGTTGTTTAAGGCTTCATATGCCATTCCTGCAGAAATAGCTCCATCACCAATTACGGCAATAACATTGCGTTTTTCATTTTTTAAATCTCTAGCAACGGCAAATCCAAGTGCGGCAGAAACTGAAGTTGAGCTGTGCCCAGCACCAAAAACATCATACTCACTTTCAGCTCTTTTGGTAAATCCGCTCAGACCACTAGGTTGACGAATAGTGGTAATGCGATCTTTTCTGCCAGTAAGAATTTTGTGAGGATAAGCTTGATGACCAACATCCCAAATTAATTTATCGTCAGGAGTATTAAAAACATAATGCAGGGCAATGGTGAGCTCAACTACGCCCAAGCCAGCGCCCAAATGTCCACCAGTTTTAGAAACAGCGTTAATGGTCGCAATTCGCAACTCGTCAGCTAATTGTTTTAATTGTTCAGGGAAAAGCTTTTTTAGATCGGAGGGGATAAAAATTTGATCCAATAATTGCATATGAAAGTCGTTAGCCGTTAGTCAATATTCGTTAGTCAAAACGATTTCGTGTCAACTAACGACTAAAATATTAACGTTTTCTATAAGTTTGATCTTTTCTGGCTTTTTTCAAACCATATTTTTTTCTTTCAACAACACGAGAGTCTCTAGTTAAGAAGCCGCCATCGCGTAAAGCTTTGTGGGAATCTGGTTCAAAAGCAACCAAGGCTTTGCTGATACCCAAAAGTAATGCTCCTGCCTGACCACTCATTCCGCCACCAAGTAGCGTTGCTTTAATATCAAATTTGTCTTGATTTTTTGTTGCGACCAAAGGCTGATTAACGATTACTGCTAAGATTTCTCTGCCAAAATAAGCTTGCAAACCTTTGCCGTTAATATCAAATTTGCCAGTTCCTTTTTTGATCCAAACTTTAGCGATAGAATTTTTTCTTTTGCCAGTTGCATAGGCTCTGCCTAATTGATCTACTATTCTTTCTCTAGTATTTTCTGGAAGACTCTGAGTGGCTTCGATGATTGCTTCTTTAATAGTTGCCATAAATGGTTGTGATTATAATTAACGTTTAGAATTTTTAGGACTTAGTGCCGCAACATCAAAAGCTTCTGGCTGTTGAGCTGTGTGCGGATGCTCTGAGCCTTTATAGATGTGAAGTTTTCTGAGTTGATCTCTTCCAAGTGGAGTTCTGCCAATCATTCTTTCAATTGCACTTTGCAAAATTCTTTCAGGGAATTTGCCTTCCATAATTTTTTCTGCGGTACGAGATTTGATTCCCCCAGGATATCCGGTGTGCCAGTAATATTGCTTCTCAGCTAATTTTTTGCCAGTTAGATGAATTTTTTCAGCGTTGATGATTATAACATAATCGCCGCAATCAATATTTGGAGTAAAGATTGCTTTGTGTTTGCCTCTTAAAATTTTGGCAACGATTGTTGACAATCTGCCTAAAACCAAGTCTGTAGCATCAATTAATAGCCATTTTTTTTGAATGTCAGCTGGCTTTGCGTTGTAAGTAGTTTGAACCATAAAATAGGAAAATTCTTTGAAAAGAGAAATTAAGAGCGAGGCAGGCTAAATGAACATAAAATCAAAGTCAATAAAAATTAGCTATTTTTTCTGGTCAGTATTTTGTGGAATAATTTCAGCATCTTTTTCAGCATCTTTTTCTTTCTGCTTTAATTTATTAATCTCGAAGAATTTTGGCAGCCAATCTTTTGGATTTTCTCCATATTGTGCGATTGCCTCCTCCATTGCTGCTAGGCTGGTTGGGTTGGAAGATAAAACTGAGACATTATCGTTGAGGCTAGATAAATTAAGCGAAGCAACCACTGAATCATCATTATATTTTAACAAAAAATGGTGATCAGTAGCAGACATTACTGAGAGTAAATTAAACTCGTTTTCATTTAATCCAAACGCGGTTTTGTAATATTCATTTGGTTCGGGATCGGGTAGAAAAATTTGGGTAGCAATGTTGTGATTGATTTTGTTGGTAATGTTGCTTTGGGAAATATCTTTTATACTTTCGGTGGCAAAAATAACCATACAATTCTTTTTTTTGAGTCGAACTAACCAATCATTAATTTTTGGACCAGTAATATAATTATCCAATAATCTCCAAGCTTCATCCAGCACAATCATAGTTTTGCTGCCATCTAATAAAGATTCAATTTTATGCAATAGATAGCTGGCAACTGGTATAACCAAAGATTTATATTCTGATATTGAGGTGATGTTAAAAGCATTCACTAAATTATCAGATAAATCGTTTTCTTGTTCATGATCAAAAATAAATGCATATTTACCAGTGCTGTGCCAAATTGATAATTTGTGATAAATATTTTTGGTAGCATCGCTGTTAAAGTGATTCGCCGCTTCAGAAAGTTTAATAGTTTTTGAGGAAACAATTTGATCCACAATTTGAGCTATTAAATTGAGTTCAGCAGGATCAATAGGGGTTTTGCCATAATTAACCAAAGCACCAAACCAAACACTCAAGAACCTTCTGTTGTCAGGACTATCAGGCAAAAATAGTGGGTTTATTTTTAAACGCTTTGGATCATTTGGCTCTTGATTGATTGATAAATAATTTCCTTGAATGGAATTAATAAAAATATGTCCAGAGCGTTTATAGCCAAAATAATATAGTTTGTTTTTAAATTTGCGTGATTGGCAGGTTAGAAAATTCAGTAACACAGTTTTCCCTTTACCAGATGGTCCAGCAATTAGGGTGTGCCCATTATCGCCATTGTGAAAATTGAAAAAATATGGCGTTCCAAGCACAGTTCTAAAAATACTCACCGCATCGCCCCAATGATTTCCCTCTCTGCTTCCAGCTGGAAAATTGTGTAGTGAGGCAAAGCCAGCAATTCTGGAGACAGTGATTGGTTTTTGTCTTTTTAGAAATTGAAAATTTCCGGGTAGTTGCGACCAAAAACAATGTTCTGACATTATATCTTCGCGCACTGAAACTAGGCCTAAATTGTGGAGTTTTTCCAGAGCAGTTTCGATATCTTGTTCTAAACCTTTAATATTATTGTTAATGAGCATAATTGTCATTTGCTGCTCGGCATAATCAGTTTCGCTTTTGGTGTCGCTATCAATGATTTTTTCTATGTCAGATAAATAGCGGAATTCTTTGTCGCCACTAATTTCCAGAATATAATTTTGATATTCAAAATACGCCAAGGCCTTGTTGCGACTGATAAAATCAAGTGATTGAGTGATGATAAATTCTTGGGGGATTTGTAAAAATTTTTCCAACGATTCAATTGAAACTTCGCGATATTCTTTTATTGAAAACATTGTAGCAAAGTTGTGAGCATAATCTTTGGTCACTTCTAAACTTTGATTTCCAAAGGCAATTTTGGAGTGCGATAAATCGCTAGAAATATCATTAACAGCCAGTGGAAAACGATCTTCATTAAGATTGATAATCTTGCCAAAAAAACGCATTGGTTCGGAATATAAAATTCCTTCCCATTCTTTAATGCCAATTAACTTTGCCCCATAATCATTGAGATGAGCTGTAATATTGCTAACGATTTGCGATAAAGTTTTACAAGCTTCGTCAAGTGCTTTGATGTGTAAATTTTGAGTCGAGCTTAGTGAAAGAGAGCGCAGCAAAGATTGAATATTGACGATTGAGGTATCATAGCCTTCGATGATGACTGTTAAATAAAGTTCGTTAACAAATTGGTGTTGCCAATCATTTTTTTCATTCCAATCACTATTTAGTGTGTTGGAAAAATTATCTTCATAAATTCCATTAGGAGCAATGTTTTTCCTCCTCCTAATAGTGTGTATCCATAAAGCAAAGTTGTTGGTTTTTATGTTCTTGGCGATTGCTTCTCTAACTGTTTCGCGCAGATTGATCAGCTCTGAACCAACTGACTCGTGATTAAATCCAGTAATTCTGATAACTTGTAGAAGCTCACCATTCTTGGTTAAAATAGTGTTTGAGTCGTAATGACAAACGAAGGGAATAAAATTTTCATCATAATCTTTGGCAGCAAGTTTGGGTCTAAGGTCGTTATCCTGTGCTTTGGCGTGTCGAAGATGTAATTCTGGCATTACTAAATAATGATTAATGGTTAATGATTAATGATTAATTAACCATTATTTTCTTATTCCAATCTCGTCATAGACTCTTTTTTCGTATCCATTATAAAGCTGTCTTGGGCGACCGATTTTGAAATTTTTGTCTTCAACCATTTCTTTCCATTGCGCAATCCAGCCAGCGGATCTGGCGATGGCAAAAATTACTGTGAAGAGATTGGTTGGAATGCCCAAGGCTTTGTAAATAATTCCAGAATAAAAATCGACATTAGGGAATAATTTTTTTTCGATGAAATATTCATCATTCAGTGCAATTCTTTCTAGCTCTACGGCCATATCCAGAAGTGGATCATGTTTAATTCCAAGTTCTTGCAAAACTTCGTCACAAGATTTTTTCAAAACCGCAGCTCGTGGATCATAGTTTTTATAAACTCTGTGACCAAAGCCCATCAAGCGGAATGAATCATTTTTATCTTTAGCGCGTTTGATAAATTCTGGGATACGATCTTTGCTGCCAATTTCTTGCAACATTGCAATCACCTCTTCATTTGCCCCGCCATGTGCCGGCCCCCAAAGTGAAGCAATTCCCGCGCCAATACAAGCAAATGGATTTGCTCCTGAAGAGCCTGCTAGTCTAACTGTGGAGGTAGAAGCGTTTTGCTCGTGATCGGCGTGAAGGATTAAGATTTTTTCCATCGCTTTGGCAATGGTTGGGCTCACTTTATATTTTGCCATTGGTGTGGCGAAAAGCATATGTAGGAAATTTTCAGCAAAACCCAATTCGTGATCTGGATAAACCGAAGGTTCGCCGATTGAATATTTATAAGCCATAGCCGCCAAAGTTGGCATTTTGGCGATTATTTTATAAACCACATCTTCGCGCCCTTCAGCTGTAGTTGGGTGCATAGTGTCGTGATAAAATGCTGAAAGCGAAGCTACCGCTCCAACCATAATCGCCATTGGATGGGCGCGACGCGGAAAGCCCCGATATAAAAACTGCAACTGCTCGTGAGCCATCATATTGTGTTTGATGTTTTCCACAAAATCGTGATTTTGTTTTTGGTTGGGAAGTTCGCCATTTACCAACAAATAACAAGTTTCTAAGTAGTTACTTTTTTCTGCTAGCTCTTCAATTGAGTAGCCGCGGTGGCATAAAATTCCAGCTTCGCCATCAATGTAAGTGATTTTCGATTCGCAAGAAGCGGTGGACATAAATCCGGGATCAAAAGTGAACATTCCGCTTTCTTTTAAAAGCGAGGAGATATCGATCACATTTTGTCCAATTGAAGCTGGCTTAATATCGAACTCAATTTCTTTACCATTAGGAAGGGTGAGCTTGGCTTTGTTATTAGCTATATCATTTGGCATTTTGAGAATGTTTGATTGAAAGTTTGCGGGAATTTGTTTAGGATTTCATTTTGGTATATTACCTAAGTAAATTCAATACAAATTAATGCTTAATTCTCTAGAAATAAATAAATCCCCAAGCCAAACAAAGGTTGTGGTAGCAATGTCTGGTGGCGTTGATTCTTCAACAGTTGCAGCGCTTTTGAAAGAGCAAGGCTATGATGTGGTGGGCATTACTTTGCAGCTTTATGATTACGGTAAAGTTTATTATGAACCCCCATCGTTTGCTGACGCAAACTCCTTGTCGCTAAAAACAGCTGATCGCTCTTTTTTTAACGCTCCAAGCCCAATAAATAGGGGGAACATAACACCCCCATCGTTTCCTAGCGGAAACTCGCTCCCCCTAAATAGGGGGAACATTGAACCCCCATCGTTTCCTAGCGGAAACTCGCTCCCCCTAAATAGGGGGAACATTATAGCCAAAAATAAAACTTGCTGCGCTGGTGTGGACATTATGGATGCTAAAAAAGTCGCCGAAAAATTTGGTTTTCCACATTATGTTTTAAATTATGAAAGTCTGTTCAAAGAATCGGTAATCGACGATTTTGCCGATAGCTATTTGCGTGGCGAAACCCCAATTCCTTGCGTGAGATGCAATCAATCCGTTAAATTCAAAGATTTACTTAGGGTCGCAAAAGATTTGAATGCTGATGTTTTGGCAACTGGTCATTATGTGCAAAGAAAATTAGGTAAAAACGGCGCCCAGCTTCACAAGGCATTTGATGAAGGTAAGGATCAAAGTTATTTTTTATTCACTACCACCAAAGAACAGCTCGATTTTCTTAGATTTCCTTTGGGTGGCTGGACTAAAGAGCAAACGAGAAAAGAAGCCATTCGTCTTGGTCTGGAAATTGCTGATAAACCCGATAGCCAAGATATTTGTTTTGTGCCTGATGGTGATTATGCCAAAGTGATTGCTAAGCTTCGCCCATCAGCTTTTAAAAGCGGCGAAATTATTGATTTGCAAGGTAAGGTTTTGGGCAACCACAACGGAATAATCAATTACACAATTGGACAAAGAAGAGGGCTTGGAATTTCTGGTGCTGACCCCCAAGGGAAGCCAATTTATGTGGTGAAATTGGATGCGGTGAAAAATCAAGTGATAGTAGGCTTAGAAGCTGATTTGCAAAAACAAAAATTAACCATCAAAGATTTAAATTGGCTAGCGGATAAAAATATGTTGAACCAACCAATTCTTGCTAGTGTTCGTTTGCGTTCAAGCCAAAAAGAAGTTGAAGCAAAGATTTTTATTAGTGAAGATAAAGATGGAGCTGAAATTGAATTGTTTAGCCCGACTAGATCAATTACTCCGGGGCAAGCTTGTGTGATTTATCAAGGTGATGTTGTTTTGGGTGGTGGATGGATTATTAGTAGT